>NZ_CANLZC010000043.1 GCF_947495455.1 uncultured Shewanella sp.
ATCTGTCTCGTTTTCGTACTGACAAGATCAGATCACAGAATGACCAAATGGTTCCTTAGATTTAAGCAACAACGCCAGGCCGAGTGAATAAATCATTCATGGAGTACATATTAATACCTTATGCTGTAAAATCGTTTCAGATAGGCAAGGTATTGTGTTTAATTATTGCTGAATATGACCTGAATATTGCGTCTTAGAAAGCGGGGGAATTGTATCATGATATGTAGAGTTATTACGTTAATCGGGCGTGTTCAAGTCAGAGTGCATTATTAATTTTTTATATTGAGTCATGTAGAGAATAATCCTGTAGGTTGAACAGGATTATTCTTTCATTGGTATTAGACCCTATATATGTTTGAAAAGATAACACGTGTTATTTTTTATTGAGCGCTGCATGATAACGGGTAAAAGCGGCATCCAAGTCCTTGATTAGATCATCCACATTTTCGAGTCCAATATGCAGACGTATCAGGGGCTTTGAGCTATCCCATTGGGTTGCCGTTCGTAATTTATCAATACCAAATACGCCTAAAATAAGGCTTTCAAAACCGCCCCATGAAAACCCCATTTTAAAATGTTGCATGTTTTCAACAAAAGCCGTAATTGAGGTGCGATTACCTTCTTTTAAGACGAAAGAAAACAGACCATTAGCCGCAGTAAAATCCCGTTTAAAGAATGTATGACCAGGACAGGTTTCAAAGGCTGGATGTCTTAAGTGATCGACTTCTGGACGCGCTGCTAACCAATGGGCGACTTTTAGTGCATTTTGTTCATGTTGTGCCATTCGAATTCCCAATGTGCGAAGGCCTCGGCTGGCTAAATAGACATCATCAGGGGAGGTACATTGTCCAAGTAAGTAACAATTTTCTCTTAATTGATCCCAATGCTTCTCATTGGCTGTTGCTGTCCCCATCATGACATCAGAATGTCCAACAATGTATTTTGTGGCGGCTTGAATTGAAATATCAACGCCTAATTCAAAAGGGCGTGAATTAATGGGAGAGGCCCAAGTATTATCTAACATCACCACGAGATTATTATCATGGGCAATTTTACTTAAGGTAGGCACATCTTGAACTTCCATGGTGATAGAGCCTGGTGATTCTAGAAAGAGTACCTTAGTATTAGATTTTATCAATGACGCAATATTCTTGCCGATGAGCGGATCGTAGAAGGTTGTTTCAATGCCAAATCCTGCGAGTAATTTGTTACACAGATCCCGTGTGGGTTCATAAACACTGTCGACCATGAGTAAGTGATCACCTGCTTTTAAAAAAGATAGTAGGGCACCTGTGATCGCAGCCGAACCAGAAGGATATAATGCGGTGCCTACACCCCCTTCAAGTTCTGCAATGGCGGATTGAAAAGCAAAATGAGTGGGGCCGCCACGTCGACCGTAAAACATTTCACCTTTGGTTCTATTTTTAATGGCAAAAGCCATATCGTCCATGGTATCAAATGTCATAGTGGACGCCCTGACGACAGGCGGATTGATAACGCCTTGAGTCCATTTTTTTTGTCGACCTAAACTCACAATCTGCGTTTCTTTTTTCATAGCGTTTTTCCAATCAATACGGGTGAATAACGGCATTTTAGCCATCTTAACATCTATACGGCTAAAATAAAGAGGCAAATGAGCTCAATGTACCATTCGCTGGAAAATGTTTGTTATTGAGCGCAGTTGTATTTATGCTGGAAGCTCCGCTATGGGGAGTATTACGCTGATCTTAACGCCTTGTTGTCGGCTCTTTTCATCAATATGGTTTTGAGCAAAAATATGGCCTTGATGAAAGTGAGTGATGAGCCTTGCAATATACAGACCCAGTCCTAGATGGGGCTTTTCATTTGGTGTTGCAGCTGGCCTAGAAGTGCAATGACTTGGACGAATAGAGATCATGGACTCAAAAATATGTTCAGACATATTATCGGGCAATAAAGGGCCTTGATTAAAGACAGTGAGTTGTACTTGCTGATTTTTATTGGCTTTGGTTTTATCTGAGAGTTCTGATTTACGGTTTGTAAGGACGGTCAAGGCAATATCAATAGGTTGGCCTGTTTCACTAAATTCCAGTGCATTAGTAATGAGTTTATCCATTAATTGTGCGATATATTCAGGCACACCCTCAATGAAAACAGTTTGTGATGGCAGGCTTAATGTTAATTCTTGATGAGGGTAAGTGAGTTGATAGCCTTGAATACAGCCGCTGATGACATCGCTAAGTGGAAAGACCTCTGTTTCAGCTTGAGTGATACCTTGCTCCAATCGAGTGGCTTCGCTCATGTAATTTAAAATCATGCTGAGTCGATTAATACCTTCTTGAGCACGAATGACGTATTTATCAGTACTGGGGGCTAATGACTGTAAACTTAAATGTTCAAGGGATGAACGAACAACGGCCACAGGTGTTCGTAATTCGTGAGACAAACGAGAAGATATATTCTCGAGATAGTGATTATATTGACTTAATCGAGTGACAATATTGGCAAAACTACGGGATAAATCACCGATTTCGTCTCCTGCTGTTGAGGGAACAATAGGTCGAGTGATGCGACCTTGCGCATCAATCGCTTGTTCTGCATCATCTCTTAACCGCCGAATTCGGTTCGATATGCTCGATGCAAAGAAAAACAATGCTAAGGTTCCCATGCCCATGACGGTAATGATCATATCAAACAGTTTTTCCAGTGCGTTGTTGCGTAAGGTTCTGATCCCATGTGTGGTTTCTTCTGCAACGACCACGCCCATCACATTATTATCAATCCAAATGGGACTGGCTGCTGCAAGGACAACGGCTTTTTTGTCTGGCGTTAAACGCCAACCGGATCCTTGTTGACCTTTTAATGCTGCCGTGATGTAAGTGCCTTTGAGTAAAGTAGAATCCTTAAGGGTATCAATGAAGTCTTTAGGTGGCGTGGTTAATATCTTTGCATAAAGAGGGTGTAAATAAGTTTGTTTTATGGTTTGCCAAACACTCATGGCCAGAGTGTCATTGAAAGATTTTGCCCAACTATTTTCATTGTCGTGTAAATCACCCGAGCGAGCCAATACTCTGCCATGATTATCCAGTACCCAAATACGGGAGTGATTATGTCCCATTCCTTTAATAATTTGTTCTATTTCGGGGGAGGGGACAAGGACTGTACCCAATTTATTCACATCATCGATAGCCGAAGTTCCCACAATGGCGTCGAGCAGCTTAGTGTGTTCATCGTTAACATCATACAAGGCGAAGCCTAATTTACTGCCTAGCATATTGAGCGGTATACGCAATTCTATATTGTAACCTTGTTGGGTTTTTCGCCATTGTCCTTGAATTTTGATTTCTGGAGTAACTGGCGTCGACTGACTCGGATCCATGGGGAGCTGATAAGCATTGATCCAGCCATCTTGTGTCGTGGCAACAATATAGCGTTTAAATTGCCCATTTGGCGCTAATGTGGCAATGGCTAAATGATCGTTTTTATCAATACTCAGTGAATTCGTGCCTCGATAAACAACATGGGGATCGGTGACTTCGAAAAAAGCATATAAGTAGCCCGCATACTTACCTACGATATGAGTAAAATGCATACTTAATGCTTGGTTAGGATCGCGTTGATAAATGAGGTTATTGTCACCGTACTCTATGGCGTTATGCCAATAAGCCTGCCAATCATTTCGCTTACCATTTAGCTGTATTGGCTTGGATAAAGGATAAGCATATAAGTCTCTGCCTTTTTTGACTTGCGTTAAAAAACTGGCTTGATTATTAAAGAGGTTAGGTCGTTCATGTAAGGCCGTTGCTAAGGCTTGGGTGGTGCCTTCTAAGGTTTTTTCTTGGCCGTGACGTAAATACTTTTCCATTTCCCACACATACTGATACCCCAGCCAAGGAAGACAAAGTAAAAAGAGTGACAAAATAGCCACCTTAGATCGTAAGCCCATGGAAAGATTAAACATGTTTTAAGACTGGGGATCCCAGCGATATCCCATACCATAAACGGTATCAATACAGTGAAACTTGGGATCTTGTTCTAAAAATTTTTTACGGATCCGCTTAATATGTGACGTAATAGTACTGTCATCGACAAATATTTTAGCGTCAGCCATGAGTGCTTGGCGATGACGCACATGTCCTGGGCGTTTAGCTAAAGCATGCACCATCCAAAATTCAGTGACTGTGAGATCAATAGCTTGGTTTCTCCAGTGAACTAACATTCTATTGAGATCAATACATAAATGACCATGCTCGATTAAATCTTCACCAGGTGTTTGGCTATCTTGCAAAGCGGAGCGTCTAAAAAGGGCGGCTAATCTGGCTAATAAATGTGGAAAGCTGATTTCTTTACTCAAGTAATCATCCGCCCCGAGACGTAAACCGCAAACTGTATCAAAATCACTGTCTCTTGCGGTGAGAAAGATGATAGGTAAACGGGGTGATAAATTTCGAAGTGATTGACATAAGGTAAAGCCGCCATCAATTTCATTTTCTAGCCCAATATCAATAATTGCTAAATCAGGCAGTCTGATCTGAAAAGCTTGCATCGCAGTGAGACGATTAGGGTAAGCTTGAACTTGGTAACCTTGTTGCTCTAATACTTCGGTGTAATTTTCTCTAATAGCGGGTTCATCTTCAACGATGGCAATACGTTTCATGTGTTAGGGTAAACTCATTTACAGCGCGTGATAGTTATCATTGGACTATACAGTAAATCATTATGAATGAGCAGCCCTCAAATTCCATTGCCACATTGTGGCCACAATTGATCATTAAGTTTGCTTAATGGTATAGCTAAATCAATATAAAATGATAGCCTCAGAGCGCTCAGTTGAGCGACAATTTGAGGCGCATGATTGATGGAATGTAGGCACCTTTCGAGATAATGCAACAAAAAAGAGTCGCTTAACTGACTCTCCTAAAAGGCTGGTTTAAAAGTGATTTATGCGTTGTTGATTTGCCTTATCGTAGAATGACTATGCTTTCAACAATTCGCCTAGCCTAAATCACTTTTAATTCCAGCTGAGTATGTCATTTTATATTGATTTAGCTATACGTGATGAAAGTGAGTTTAAAGGCCGTAAAAGAGTGGAAGAGATTGATGCTATGTCTAAAGACGCGCCTGTAGCATCAATCTTAGCTCATATTGATATTTCAATCGTTATTTAGGACGGATTAAATAATCATAATTATAACTTTCAAAGTTAATAAATCGGGTTGAAGGCGTACTGGCAACCACTAGATAGAGAGTGTCACCTGCTGATGCATTGACATCCATGGTTTCAGCTGAGCCTGCACTAGGATGCGGTAATTTATAATAAGTGCGTTCCTTTGTGATGGGATTATAAACAACAACTTGTACCCTAAACTCTGCATAATCAGGGTTGGTGACTGCAGGGTTAACGCCGATTTCATATACAGTATCTTCAGTGACATCCACCTCATAAGCATTATAGGCCCAAGAGGCAATTTTATAGCGACTTGGCACGGTATGCCATTCATCACCTGTGCCATTGACATCATAAAATTGAGTGACTTTATTATCCACTTCTTCCAGTGGTACAGGATTGTCAGAGTTATTATTAGCGCTCACCATTCGATTATAAGAGGCAATTTCAGAAGTTAAGAAGGTGTCGCCAAAGGGCATATCCCATGTCATGACTCGGGCGCTGAAATCAGAAAACACATCTCTCATGTCAAAGCCAGCATGACTTAGTATGGTATACATGGCTTCTGTGGGCCTACCGCTTAATGGTGCGAGATTATGAACATTACGATTGAAGACATAACCAATAAAGTTATCACTGAGAATGTTGTGGGTCACGTAATGTTCAAACACACTAGCACCATATTGGTGACCGCCTTTGAAATAATCGATGATGCCGTCTTCATACACTGAGCTTTGTGTGGTCCACAAAGAGAGTTGTGGCTGAAGAGTATAATAGCCAAGCAAGGTGTCTTTGGCGGTAGGTTTTTGAGAAAATGCTCCCCATGAAGCACTGGATTCAGCAAGAAACTTGGTTGAGCCTCCCGTTCTAGATTGATAGGCATGGAAGTTTTCATGTAACACGTACTGGTTCCATGGATTGTCGAAGTTAAATTTGCTGACCCAAGATTGTCGGTAAGCTTCAGTGAGAAGCAATTCTCTGGGGTTAGCAAACTCCTCACAAAAGGCTTCGTGCTTATACATACCTGTGGTCATGACATTGTGCTCCCACGTCATATCATGGCCACTGAGTTGATATTCAAAGCTTTCTTGAGTGGTATCTGTAATTCCTTCTGGCCAGAAAATACAATAATAAGCGCCACAAAGATACAATGGATATTCAGGATCCGGTGGTGTCATCACTGTGGTGTCACTGCACTCTTCTCCAAGTGTTTGAATTTGATCTGGGCTTAAGCTGCTATTAAATATTCTTAAGTCCCACACTTTACCTGCATAAGGGCCAACAGTGAGTTTACCTGCCAGTGCTTGCAACTGGGATGTATCAGTTAAAATGTCTTGCTGATGACCATTTAAAAATGTGGTGATTTTGTCTTCACTGAGTTGCAAAGCATAATGGTTACAGCTTCGATGTTTCAAGGCCCCGTTATCATTGTGGACCGTAATGGGGCTTGTTTGGGTTTCTAATGTGCTGTTTATTTTACCTAATACTTCCTCAACTATTAATGTTTCACTTGTGAGCACTGTGCCGCTTTGCTCATTGGTCGTGGGAATGAGTTTAAAAGAGAGTGTCATGGGGGTCGACACTGACTGATCGTTAAAATCGATAGTCACACTTTTATCATTCATATCCACACGGCTCTCAAAAGGAAAGAGGCCTTCGCTGTTATGCTCTCTTAAACTGGTGGTGACAGGGTGTTGATTGCTTGAAAGATCGGTATAAGTAAATTGCAAGGGAGTATAACTAAATAAATGATCAAAGGTACCGTCATCGATTTGGGTGAGCGAACAGCTTGCTTCACAGCGGTTACTTGAACAAGTAGAGCCTAAGTCGCAAGTACCGCATCCCAGAGTATTGCCTGATCCATCACGAATGACTCCACATTGAGCGCCAAAAGCACGACAAGCCGCAACGATTTGTGGCTCACCTATGGGTTGACAAAGATTGAGATCACAAGATTCATTGGTTGAACATATTCCGCATTCTAAAGTGCCACCATTGCCATCGCTGATCGCGCCGCATTGTGCCCCTTGAATTTGACACACATTGCTTGGATTGGATGATTCAACCAACAGTCCATCAAATTGAACAGTATTGTTTTGTGTCGTGACATGAGGGCTCGCGGCTAAACCTAAATATACATCTTCTGCCATTGGAATGGTTTTTTGAGTGGTGAGTAGCCAATTATTGCCATCAAAGGAGTAATGACCTGTGAAGGTATTCCCTTCTCGTGAGAGTTTTAACCATACTGGCCCTGTACCGACATTTTTTCCCCAATAATATGAACGCGCATTATCTTCAGCACGCCATTGAAATGCGACATGTTCATGAGCGGAATAATCCAATGCCACATTTTTAGCGCCAGTATCTAGGGTTTCTCGAAACATGATGGCGCCTTTGGCCCAGGGATGTGTGTTTTCAACACTTAACACACGGACAGTAATGCTGGCATTACCTGAAATGGGAACATAGACATAATAAAAATCATCTTGTGTTCCCCAAATATCATTACCTGAACCTGTTAAGGTAATGATATCCAATATTTCAACTGCATTACCGGGATAATTGACTTGGCCGATATCCTTTTGTTGCCATGATGAAATGCTAGAAGCAAAGCTTAAGCTACTAGAAAGCATTAAGATCATAATACTTACAAAGACATAGGCCTGCTTAATAAAACGACAATGATAGGTGTTCATTTTATCTTCCTTAATCTTCAATTATTGATCGTTTCGCTAACGTGAAATCAGACTGAATTTCTCGAAAGCTTTGTGTTGTTATGTTTTTGAGGGAGTGGTGCGCCTCCTTGCTCGATACCGATTAATATAGGTTTATAGGGGGGAATGCTTATCTGCTAGACTTGATTATCAGTGTTCAATGAAACAGTTAAGTTATTCAGGCCATCACATTTGTAAGGCAATGGCCTGAATAAGGTGTGCTATCTTGCGTAGATCTGAGCAATTTCTGTTTCAGAGAGTGTTTTTCGATAGAGGCGAAGATCATCCATATAGCCTTTATAGGCGTTAGATTGACCATCTCCTCCACCTGAGCCATCGCCGATAGCAGATTCATATTTATTAATGTCGCCAACTAATCCGGTTAAATCGGTTTGTCCAGATAAAAGACCATCTATATAGATAGATAACTGGTTATTGGAGAAGCTAAATGTGGCAGCAACATGATGCCATTGCCCGTCGGTGAGGTTTATATTACCAGCAGTCAAGCTCTTGGTTTTATTCACGTGGTTAGTGTGATCATAACTGCCAACATAAGCTTTAATACCAGTACCATTATTCGCTAATGTCAGTGCAAAGCCAGAACGACTGTTGTAGTAATATTTATTACTGATAATAATTTGTTCATTACTGACTCCTGCATCAGGTTTGACCCAAGCTGACAGGCTAAAGTCATTGTCAGTATTGAGGTCTAAAAAATCATAGACAGGGTATTCGCTCAAATAATGCAGTACTGTATTACCATCAAAATACGCAGCGCGATTAATGGCACCAACGTGTTCAAAGGTGATCCCTGTTTTGGCAATATAGGCGGGAATACCGGAAGCGCTATCAAGGATAGGATCCGCATTGCTGTTATCAAAAGTGTAGTGCAGCACAAGAGGGTTACTTGATTCTCTTACCCACAAATCAACCTTGACACTGTTCCCTAAACGGCCATTATGTTTTGTGGCGTAAGTAAACCTGTCTCGGCCTACAAAATTAGCATTGGGTGTATATTGAAAACTGCCGTCGAGGTTGAGCGTCAAACTGCCATTGGCCACATCTTGTGTGAGTACTGCTGTGCTGGCATTTTTATCATTCGTCAACACACCTTGTAAGGTGGAGATGTTGAGTACTGTATTGGGGTCAAGAGTATAGCTGTCTTTAATGGCTGTGGCGTAATTTAAGTAAGGCAGACAAGCCTGAGCAATGCGTTCGCCAATGACAACATAGCTGTCACTACCATAATGATAGTAAGGACGTTGATCACCTGTATAGACTAATGTCGCTAAGGGATCATTATTAGCCACATTAGCTTGCGCTGCCATGACAATGTCACCTGCTTGGCCACGATTGTCATTAATTTGAGTAATGATAACAGGCAAGTCGGCTCGATTGAGATCTTGCCTGACCGCACTAATAAGATTAGTTAAGTGGTTTTCATAAAGCAGCTCGCTGCCAAAGGTATCATTATAGCCTTGAAACCAGATAAAGCCGGCGAGTTCATAATCAATATTATTGGCAATGAGTTCATTTTGCAGAAAAGTATTAAAGCCTGTGATGAGTTGTTCATATAAATTGCCATTATCTCCGCCAAAGGCTTGTGGACGCCAATGGGCGGTATTATCTAAGGTGGTTCCCCCTTTTGCGCCTTTGAATAAATAAATATTTTCAGGTAAAACATTACCCAGCACATGACCCATTTTTAACTCGACACCGAAGTGAGTACTGCGTGAACCAAATCCAGGCTGAAGCCCACTTAAACCACGAGTGTTTGAGATGATGTTTTGAATCCAAACATCATCTCGTATTCCAGTTAGATCAGCGCCTGAGGTGGCGGGTAAAGCACTATTGGAACCGTGTCCCTCCATGTTGGATTGTCCTGCCATGAGGTAGACTTTCGCTTTGTCATTATAATCTTGAAGTACATCAACATTGGAGAATATGGCTTCTGCGTTGCTGGTGGTCACATGAGGACTTGCTGCTAATCCAACATAATAATTTTCTCCCATAGAAACTGTCTTACTGGTGGTCTGTAACCAGTTTTCTCCATCGAAAGAATAATAACCCGTAAACAGATTGCCTTCTCTTTGTAGTTTTAGCCAAACAGGGCCTGTGCCTACATTTTTCCCCCAAAAATAAGAGCGGTTATTGGCCTCAGGACGCCATTGAAAAGCAATATGTTCATGGGCTGAGTAATCCAGTGCGACATTCACGGAATCACTGGCCAATGTTTCTCTAAACATGATCGCCGCTTTTGCCCATGGATGAGTATTTTCTATACTGTGAACTTGAGTAATAATGGTGGCATTACCTGTAATATTTCTATATAGGAAATAAAAGTCATCTTGGCTATTCCATATATCATTACCTGAGCCTTGAATCGTGATCAATTGTTCATTATCAATAAGGTGTGAGCCAGGATAATTGGCATTACCGATATCCATTCCCTGCCATTGATTGGCATCGGTATTCGTTTTTATTTCAGCTAAGCTTTTACTTTGATATGAAAGTAATAAAATAACAATCAGTAAAAATGAATGAAAAAGATTAATCGTTGGCAATTTAAAACCCAATTTAACTGACATAACAGACTCCTTGTTATATAAACGGGGTAGAAGAGTTAAAACAATATCTCGCGGTATATATACGTGCGTAAGTTTAATTTATATAGCTTAGGAAAGATAAGACTTAATGTCTAAAAAATGGATTGAGTTAGAATATTTTGTTTTTATCTGTTGTTTATTGTTTTATATGTGTTTTTTTATTTTATGAATTTTTATTATTTAAAATTTAATTTATGGTGAGACTATACCCTTAAGGTTTTTAGTATTTTACTCCTTAAATTAAAGCTTAATAATATTTGCATCAATGTTAATAACAAAATAATCATAAAAAATGAATAGATGAGTTTATGAATGGGCTTTTATTCGATAAATGCTGAGTTAAGAAAGGGAATGTAATATTAAAAATGAAAGTCATGGCGCCATTTTTTTGACATATTTAATCTTTAACTGGCCATATACCTTCCTCTCTAAGGTTATTTATTTTTGTTTTTATATAGCTTAAGCGTGAAAGTCATAAAATATCGAGCCATGAGAGAGTAAAATGAAAAAAAACGTTATAACTTGGTTGTTAGTGGGTGTGATTAATGTTTCTCAGATCAATATAAGTCTTGCGCAAGAAGATATTCACAAAGCCTTACCAACAGAGACTGAGCAAGGGGGAACTTGGATTGGATTAGGTTCGGGCATTGTTGTGGGGGCGGCAGTCGGTGGCCCATTGGGTGCCATTATAGGGGCGTTCACTGGAGGACTGATTGGTAAGTCTACTGATAATTATACTGCACTGAAGAATAAGCAGTTGCAACTCACACAGAGTCAAGTTGAGATAGAAAGGTTGCAGCAACAGCAAGAAATCGCTTTGGCGAAGCAAGTACAATATGAAAAAGTAGAACAAGTACTATCTATGTTATCAGTCGGGTTAACAGTACAATTTAAAACGGGATCATCTGAAATTGAAGCACATTTTAAAAAACAATTAGAAGACGTTGCAAGTGCGATGCAAGTCTCTCCTCAATGGGTAATAACCTTAACTGGATATGCTGATCGTCAAGGTGATAATGATTTTAATCAGGCACTTTCAGAACAAAGGGTGGCAGAAGTTAGGCAATACTTACAGCAGCAAGGTGTAGACGAAAGTCGGTTAATTACAGTGGCATTGGGCGATCGCTTTCCTGTCATTGAAGAAGCGTCATTAGAAAATAACTTTTTTGACAGAAGAGTGACGCTACAATTGGAGCCATTATTGACAAGCATTGAAAAATGAGTTATTGACACTTATGGAACAATAACTCATTTTATTATAACATCAATTCTTACAATAGGTTATTCCATAATGTTGCGGCTAAAATGGCGCCAAGTAAAGGGCCAATAACGGGAACCCACGCATAATGCCACTGTGAAGTGCCTTTATTGGCAATCGGTAAAACAGTATGGGCAATACGTGGGCCTAAGTCACGAGCGGGATTAATGGCATAGCCAGTGGGGCCACCCAATGATAACCCTATTCCCCAAACGAGCATAGCAACGAGGTAAGGGACTGCCGCAGCGGCGATATCGCCGGATGAAACGATGGCGCCAATACCAAAAATAAGGGCAACTGTGCCAATCACTTCAGTGATGAGGTTACTGGGAGAATGTGCTATTGCAGGTGACGTACAAAAAACAGCGAGTTTCGCTTCTTTGTCTTCTGTTTCTTTCCAATGGGGGAGGTATGTGAGCCAAACTAAACTGGCGCCTACAAAGCAACCCGCGATTTGAGCAAGGCTGGCTGTAATAACGTAATAAAGCGAATCATAAACACCTAGAAAGTATTTGGCTAATGTCACCGCCGGATTAATATCGGCTTGTGGGGAGCCGCTTGATGTGGCGACAAAGACACCAATCATCACTGCAAAGGCCCAGCCAGCAGTAATAGTGATCCAGCCTCCATTATTGCCTTTTGATTTCGATAATAGGACATTGGCCACAACGCCGCCGCCAAATAAAATCAAAAATAGACTTCCTAAAAATTCACCGAGTAAATATTCCACAATCATTATCTCCTTTATAATTGGTATCATTGTCTTTAAATAGAAACATATTTAAAGACAATTATTCGTTAGTTAGAGCGTATTCGAGATACGGCATCTAACCAGCCATCATAAAGTGTGTTTTGAAGCGCTTTATCCATTGTTGGCTTAAAGCTTTGTTCGCAGTGCCAAAGTTGGCTTATCTGCTCAAGAGACTTGAAGGTACCTGTATACAGCCCTGCAAGGTATGCTGCGCCCAAGGCCGTTGTTTCTTGAACAACAGGGCGATCAACGGTAGCGCCAAGTATATCAGAAAGAAACTGGACGACCCAACTATTGCCGACCATGCCGCCGTCAACACGGAGTGTACTGGGGCGAATGGCACCATCACTTTCCATTGCGCGTTTTAGATCTTTTGTCTGATAACAAACGGATTGCAGGCCTGCACTGACGATTTCACCAATTCCCGTATCACGGGTAATACCTAAAATGGCACCTCTTGCTTGTGGATCCCAATAAGGTGCACCTAATCCCGTGAATGCTGGCACCATATAAACGCCATGATCCAATGGTGTTTTTTCAGCGAGAGATTCGGTTTCATAGGCATGTTCAATCAGATTGATGCCATCTCTTAACCATTGTACGGCAGCGCCAGCGACAAAAATACTGCCTTCTATTGCGTAGGTGACTTTGCCATTTAATCGATATCCGACTGTAGTTAATAATCGATTTTTTGAGCGAAGTGCTTCATCGCCAGTATTAAGCATCATAAAGCACCCCGTTCCATAAGTGCTTTTGACCATGCCTTTTTCAAAACAGGCTTGACCGATCAAAGCGGCATGTTGATCCCCTGCCATGGCTGAAATCAAGATTTCTTCGCCAAAAATGGTTTTCTCTGTTGTACCGAAATGCGCACTACAATCTTTCACTTCAGGCAGTATCTTAGCTGGAATTTCGAGTCTGTCCATCAACTCTTGATCCCATTCTTGCTGATGAATGTTAAACAATAAGGTGCGCGATGCATTGGTGGCATCGGTCATATGGCTTTTTCCTGCTGTTAAACGCCATAATAAAAAGCTATCGACCGTACCGAATGCCAGCTCGTCTTTTTCTGCTCGAGTGCGAGCACCGGGAACATTATCTAAAATCCATTTTATTTTCGTACCTGAAAAGTAAGGGTCGATCAACAAACCTGTTTTGTCTATGACGGTTTCTTCAAAGCCATTAACAATTAATTCTTGGCAATAATCGGCTGTGCGTCTGTCTTGCCAGACAATGGCATTATAAATGGGTTTACCGGTTTTTTTGTCCCAAATAATAGTGGTTTCTCTTTGGTTAGTGATCCCAATACATGAAATATCAGTGCCGCTTAACCCTTTGCTTGCTAATGCTTGATGGCAAGTGGAGAGGGTAGTACTCCAGATCTCTTCGGGATCATGTTCAACCCAACCATTACTCGGATAAATCTGTTTAAATTCTTTTTGAGCCGTGCTTACAACTAAGCCTTTTTCATTAAAGATGATGGCGCGGGAGCTGGTGGTACCTTGATCGATAGTAAGGATGTAGGTTGACATGAGGGCCTCTTATTTTTATTTAATCGATTTATTTGTTATCGTTAAGCTGCCAATTGATTCATGTGATCAGTTTGGGCAAGTTCGATACTAAACATAAAAAAACCGAAATTAAAGAATGATAACGAAGGTATTGTTCCTTAATTTTCGTTTTGGTATTTTTATATGCATTTTTAGCGATTTATTCGATGGTATCAAAGTCGTGTCGATGTAACAAGTTTGATACATATGCTATGTCTATGATTTTTTATATACGGTTTTACCTTGAAGTGCTTGTTCGAGGGGAATTTTCAAGTGAGAGTGGGATATGTTAGCATTTAACGATTATTATTAAGTAAGCTGCTGTATTTAGGTGGGAGAGAATAAAGTCATGAGTCAAAAGCTTCGGCAAATGAAAATCATAGAGCTTGTAAAGGACAAAGGCTTTATTACAATTGAAGATTTAGTCGCTTACTTTGAAGTCACACCACAAACTATCAGACGAGATTTAAATCAACTCGCGGAGCAAAAATTGATCCGCCGTCATCATGGTGGTGCAGGCTCTGTGTCCAGTACTGAAAATACGGCTTACAGTACTCGAAAAATTTTACAGTTATCTGAAAAACAAAGGATAGCTGAGGCTGTTGCTCAGCAGATCCCCGATAATGCATCATTATTTATAAATATCGGTACCACCACAGAAACCATTGCTAAGGCTTTGCTGGATCATAAAGGTTTACAAATTGTGACGAACAATATTAATGTGGCGTCGATTTTGCGGGTCAAAGAAGACTTTAATGTCATTATTGCCGGAGGCATAGTGAGAAGTCGTGATGGTGGCGTGATAGGTGAAGCGACTCAAGATATAATTGATCAATTTAAAATGGATTTTGGGATCATAGGGATCAGTGGAATTGACAATGATGGTTCTTTATTGGACTTTGATTATCAAGAAGTGCGTATTGCACAAGCTATTATCAAAAACTCTCGCAGCGTTTTTTTAGCTGCGGATCACTCTAAGTTTGGTCGTAATGCCATGGTGAGATTAGGTAATATCGATCAAGCGAATGCGTTATTCACGGATCAAGCCCCTCCAAGACCTATTCAAGCATTATTGAATCAACATGATATAAAGTTGGTGATTGCCTCCGAATAATAAACACAGTTTAAAGCAAAATATCAAAGCCGTTTTTGCCGTAGAGTGTGTTGATAAATGATATACCCGTGATACTTGAAGATGCAGGATTCAGCTGGAATTAAAAGCTTTTTAAGCAAGGTTATTAATTGCTGCTGCATAAATGACATTTCCATCATCCTTGATGTTCAGCTGAACAGTGTGCCTAGTCATTCTAAGCTGATGTTCAATAACGCAGTATAAAAGGCCTTGCTTTTACATATGAAGAGGCCAGCCCCTTGGGAGTCTGTAAAAGCACCGACTTCTGCGTTGTATCATCTTTTGCCTAGCCTTTATCTATACTTATACTCAAGATACTTCCAGCTACATACTGCAGCTTGAAGTATTACGAGTATAGCCGTGTTGGATCAGCAATAGGAGGTGACGGTTTATGTCGCTTTTGAATAAGCGCAGTGAGAGGTATTTAAAGATGGGATCCTTATTGCTGGTCATAATGACCCAAGGGTGCGTATCTTATTCACAAAAGGTGCAACAAGGGCATCCCGGCGTCGATTCTGCTTGCCATCATAGTGTTAATGTACAATTGCCCGTTGAATGGACGGTATTAGATCCTATTATTTGTGCAAGATTGACTCAGTCTACACAAAAAATGAAGTTGACAAAGCATCAAGTTAATCATTTTATTGGTTTTTTATGGACAATCCCCCCCTCTACACCGTCACTTTTGGCATTGGCTGATTTATTGCCAAAAACGACGTTAGCATTATTACGGGGTGTCGAAATGCGGGGCGTACCTTTGGATGAGGCTGAGAAAATGGCATATTACTTAGCTAAGGTACCTGAAATCTATTCTATTCATAATATTGCTGATTTTGATGAAAATACCTCCCACATTATGGGTAGGCAATGGCATGAAATTGACTATAGTGGCGAAGGAATGAGTTGGCAACAACAGCAACAAAAGTATGCGCCATATGACATTACTGATTTTAAGAGTCTTACCAATTTAGAAAAATTTTTTCCGGTGGAGTCTCAATTACCTTATTTTAAAGAAGCTTATCAATAAAGCCTTGTATAGTCAGGTGGTCGACTCTTAATATATTGGTTGAGTGTGTGGTGAGTAGGGGACCGTTGAATTCACTCTATTGAATAAGCAGCAAAGATTAGACATTTATGGCGCCTTATTTAGTGTACGGTTTTTCTCTGTTATTTTAGTGATTGGGGGAGATTTGAAAGACATTGAAGGTTTGTTTGCTGCCATTTTGCATCGCTTAAAAAAAATGATAGCAAGATGTGATTGGTAATGACAATAGAAGAGATAGAAAGTTAACTGGCCACGATAAGCGCACTTTTTGTGGCCTATAGTATTATCATGGCGGGATTTAAAACAGATAATCAATTTAATGATATCAGATATAGCTCCCCAAGTCCCAAGCTTCTAAGTCTACTCGATATTCAAAGCGTTCTGGCTAGAATTGATGTGATGCATGAAACGCAGCATCACATCAAATTAGGCTTTGTTTGTAACTTGATGAGTCCTTTCTTCTTTTTTATTTTAAGGTTTAGGTGGGGTAGGAATTAATGGCCCTTGATGAGAATGGGGGCCGGGTCCGCCGTGTGGTCCTGGCCCGCCATGTGGTCCTGGTCCATAAGCATATGGTCCAGGTCCATAGGGATGTGGCGCAACATAGACGACAGGTGCAGGATGAGGCGCAGGCATCGGTGCTGGTGCCACTCTAGGCATAAAAAGTGCGGGTACAGGTAAAGGTATTACCCAAGGTACAGGGAGGGGACGTGCATCTGCGTTAATAGAAAAACAAAATGCTACTAGTCCACCTAATATAATGGTTTTAATTAGCGTAAGGGATTTCGATCTCTTATTGGTCTGTTTTACGCTGTTTACTCTGATTAAATTATTCATATCGCACCTCATGGTTCGGTACCATGACGTATTTATCATGGTCAAGAATGAACACATAAATTTCGACATCCATTATTTTAGCAAATAATCTCGAGAAATAATCAATATAAATGTTCTTTTTTATTTTTTTTTGTTGTTTTTTGTTGTTTTTTGTCAACAAGGATGATGGGTTGCTCATTTTTTGCCAATTGAACAGTCTATGGCTGCTGCATGATGTCTTTCAGACATCATGCCGTTTTTTCTCAGGTTGAATATGAAATGATGAAAAGGATGATTTATAAAGTCGGTGGTGATGACTCCAGTGTTTATTCATATGGTGGCATAAGTGTGGAATGAGAAACGCCATAAGTTCATATTTATTTCGTTATACTATTCCGCATTATCATCGGGCTATAGACAAGATGGAGCGTTTGCTGGTTATGTCGAGGAGCTAGGGTTCAATGCTTAAAAGATTTAGGCGTTAATAAGGATAAAAAATGATTAAACAAGGTCTGTTAGCCATTATCATAGTGCTACCACTATCGAGTTGTGTGAGCTGGATAGCGCCTAGTGTGAAAACTGAATTAATAACGTTACAAGGAGGGCAATATCAGCTTGATAGTACACATGCAGCATTAGTGTTTAAAATTCAACATTTAGGTTTATCAACCTATGTGGGGCGCTTTAATCAATTTGATGCTGTGCTCAGCTTTGATCCCGATAATATGGCCGCAGCCTCATTACAAGCGACAGTGGCGATTAAGTCTATTGATATTAACAATGCTGAATTAGCGGAAACGTTACAAGATGCCACTTGGTTTAACAGCGACCGCTTTTCACAAGCCTTCTTTATTAGCCATACTGTGACGCCATTGTCGCATAACCGTTTTCGATTCTCGGGTGATTTGACGTTAAGAGGTGTTACTAAACCAATGACCTTTGATGCGACGTTTCATGGTGGCGCTGATAATTGGATGACAGGAAAATACACTATTGGTTTTAGCGCTGTAGGTCATATTAAACGTTCTGATTTTGGAATGGACAGTTATATTCCGATTGTCGGTGATGAAGTTAATTTAGAGATCTATGCCGAGTTTTTGAAAACGGTTCGTTAACCAATAAAGTTAAACGCAACTAAATGCGCTAGAGATATGTCTCTAGCTCATGTCATTTATGGGCTATTGGGTGGGGAGGTCGAGCATTGCTTCTTTCTTAGAAACGACTCAGCTAGATTTTAAAGTGTGGATTGGACTGCTTGTGACAGATTTTGTTTTTCATTGTTTTTCATTGTTTTTCATCAGCTAATGGTGAGCATGATAATCAAATTTTAGTGGAATAAGTAAAAGTAAAATTCAATATCGTTATTAACCATCTAATAAAATAGCATTTTTTATAAGTAGCAGGAAATGTGTTTTTATTGCTTACGGCTATTGCTGCAAGATTATTAAATGTGTCATGACGGCTTTACCATATTGAGCTTGACGATTTTACTGGTTATGGACAAATTTAAATAATAAGTCGAAAACGGAAAACGGTAATGAAGAGGATTTAGAAAGCTATGTTCAAGTGTTTAAAGTGAGTCAGATAGCCATGTCATGTTAGCAGTCTGACTCACTTTAAGCTTGATTACTAAACTTTTAAAATAAGGTATTATCTATTCATTGATGTTATTTATGGTGGTGTTGGCACTAATGGCCCTCCATGAGGTCCATGTCCACCATGAGGCCCAGGTCCGCCATGAGGTCCAGGCCCAGGTCCACCATGGGGTCCAGGCCCAGGTCCACCATGGGGTCCAGGCCCAGGTCCACCATGGGGTCCAGGCCCGCCATAGGGTCTTGGATAGGGGACGGGAGCCGGAGGTGGAGCAGGATGAGGGACTGGGTATAGGTAAGGTGCTGGTGCCGGTGGCGGGACAACAATTGGAATAGGTAAAACAAAGGGAAAAGGAAAAGGATGAGCCACTGTTTTTGTTGTAAAACAGAATGCTAAGAGCCCATATATGATAATGAATTTGATTAATTTACACATGTTAGCCACGCCCACGCTATAAAACACGATATTATTAAGTATAGTCAATAAAGAATAGAGCAGCCTATATAACCAGAATTAGGAATAACGAGTGTCAGAAAATCATTAAATATGACTTTAAATCAAATCGTTATTCTATGTGTTCATTTCTTATTGAATTGTTTATTTGTTAAGTGATGATATTTTGTCGATATCTAAGCGAGGGCTGGCATCAAATAACCCGATATTTGTAGAAACCACAATACAGATAAGGGATATAATAGCGGTATTTAGCGGCGCAGTTTTAATCCGAGTTTAGTTTATATCAGTTCTAATTATGAGCAACAAAAACGTGCTAGCTTGGGGCTAGCGCGTTTCAATATATTGATACGAAAAATACTGAGACTGAGGGATTGAGCGAGTGCAACTGAGCCTAATTGGTAATCGATCCCTCATATATCAATTTAGCCATATTTCAACAGAGGTTCAGGGACTACCTTGGGGGACTTATTTGTGAGGTACTCTGCGAGACGTTGCTGTTCGAGATCGCTTAAATATAAGCCTAGTTTACTACGGCGCCAGAGAATATCTTCTGCGTGTACAGCCCATTCATTGTCAATTAAATAGTCGATTTCTGCGGCATAAAGATCGGCGCCAAAGTGCTCGCCAAGATCGCTTATCGAAGTTGTGCCAACAAGAAAATTGAGGCAAAGCGTGCCGTAACTGCGCGTCAAGCGGACTAGCATTGATTGAGGCAACCATGGAAAGTGAGTGCGTAATTGTGTCTCAAATGCTGATTTAAAATCATTGGCATAGGTTGGTACATTATCAAGATTGTCTGCACCTGGCAAGGGTGCATTCGCGGTCCATTTATCTCCCATATGCTCATAGTAAGGAGTCAGTTTTTTCATAGCTGTTTCGGCTAATTTTCGATATGTGGTTATTTTACCACCAAAAACAGAAAGTAACGGGGCTTTAGCATTGTCATCTTCAATTTCAACGGTGTAATCACGAGTGATAGTTGAAGCCTTATCAGATTCATCATCACATAAAGGCCTAACGCCTGAAAAGCTGGAAACGATGTCGTCAGTGCTAATTTGTTTCACAAAATGTTGATTGACGAGTTTAATCAGGTAGTCTTTTTCTTCATTTGAAATGACCACTTTACTGGGATCGCCCTGATATTCAACATCTGTTGTACCGATAAGTGAGAAGTCGTTATGGTAAGGGATCACAAAAACAATACGTTGATCCTCATTTTGTAGAATATAAGCTTCTCTTTCATCATGGATTTTAGGCACAATAATGTGACTTCCTTTGATGAGGCGTATTCCATGAGCAGGTTTTAGGTTTAAGCCTTCTTTAATAAATGACGCAACCCAAGGGCCTGCAGCATTGACTAATCCTTTGGCATAAATACACTTTTTTTCAAGTGTTAGTTTGTTTTCGGTATGAATTTCCCATAAGCCATTTTTGCGTTTTGCGCTGATGCAGCGGGTTTGAGTGGCAATATTAGCCCCTTTATTACGCGCTTCGATGGCATTGAGAACAACTAGCCTAGCATCATCAACGTAACAATCTGCGTATTCAAACCCTTTTTTAATGTTGCTTTTCAGCGGACTGTTTTGGTTAAATTTGATGCTTTTGGAGCCATTGAGTGTTTCTCTTTTACCTAAAAAGTCATATAAGAATAATCCCGCTCTGATCATCCATGCAGGGCGTAAATGGGGTTGGTGGGGAAGACGAAAGCGAAGAGGCGAGACAATATGGGGGGCCTTTTTAAGCATGACTTCTCTTTCTTCTAGGGCCTCTTTGACTAATCGAAACTCATAATGTTCTAAGTAACGTAATCCTCCATGAATAAGCTTACTGCTTGCAGAAGAGGTGGCTTGCGCTAAATCGTTTTGTTCACAGAGAAAGACAGATAAGCCACGTCCGGCTGCATCGGCAGCAATCCCTACGCCGTTAATCCCGCCGCCAACGATGAATAAATCAACTGCCTCTTGTTTCTTGGTCATTTATGGCCCCTTAAATGTCTCTGTTGTGTGTTTAATAGAAGTATTGAACTATTTATTGTCGTCAATGGACTCATTAAGTAAGAGTATAATATAAAATGTTCGCTTTGTTGTGTTTTAATGTTCAATTTAACGTGAAGTAGTGATTTTTTCAATCCACTTCGAACTTTTTCGAACATTTATATTGTTGAAGAAAGTGTTTGTTCAAGAAACGTTTGAATTTTATAGGGTCTCGTTTTTAGCAAATGACTAACATGTCAAAAAATAGGAGTTAATTGTGTCGCTATTTTTGTGTTAGCGTATCGAGATTGTTGATTAGGTGTAGTAGGGAGAAGTGAACGTGGGTCAAAAAATAGTGATTAACTTAATAGCGAGTATCATTTTGTTGGCTAATACGGCATTTGCGTCAGAGAATGGCATAGAAGAACAAGTTGATTTGACGCGATATAAGCAAGATCTTAGTCAATTGGCGAGCGATCGATTTGGTGGAAGAGGGCCCTTATCGGCAGGGGAGAAGTTAACGCTTAGTTATTTAGTCAAACGCTTTAAAGAGATGGGATTAGAACCTGGGTTTGCTGATAGTTATTTGCAACCTGTGCCATTGGCTAAAATCACACCAGAAAAGGGAATGTTATTAAAAGTTGGAGGTAGTGTTTTTAAAAATGGTCGTGATTTTACGGTACGCACAGAGCGTATGGATAAACAGATCAAGCTGGAGCAGAGTGAGCTTGTCTTTGTAGGATATGGTATTAATGCGCCTGAGTATGATTGGAATGATTATGAAGGGATTGATGTTAAGGGTAAAACAGTCATTATTCTTGTCAATGATCCCGGTTTTGCGACTCAGAATCCTCGATTATTTAAAGGCAAGGCTATGACTTATTATGGGCGCTGGACCTATAAATATGAGGAAGCGGCTAGGCAAGGGGCTAAGGCTGCATTTATTGTTCACGAGACTGAGCCTGCAGCCTACGCTTGGTCAGTGGTTGAAAACTCTAACACGGGGAGCAAGTTTACTTTAGTGGATGATGATGATAATCAAGATAAATTAGCCTTGATGGGGTGGGTACAAAAAAATGTCGCGATGCAGCTTTTTACTCAAGCTGGGCTTGACTATCATAAAGAAAAAAGGAAAGCCAAAAAAAGAGACTTTAAAGCGCGTTCATTAGCACTGAAAGCCAATTTAACCTTAAATAATCAAATTGAAAGAGATGAATCTTATAATGTACTGGCTTTGCTACCAGGTCGTCAACGTGCTGAAGAAATGGCAGTGTTACAAGCGCATTGGGATCATTTAGGCACAGTGATCGATGCTGATGGTAATCAGCATATTTATAATGGCGCAGTGGATAATGCCAGTGGAGTGGCAGGTGTGCTGGAGTTAGCAGGGATCTTTAAGCGTATGTCACTGAATGAGTCTTTTGAACGTTCGATTTTATTTGCCTCATTTACGGCGGAGGAAACCGGACTCATTGGTGCTCAACATTTTGCATTAAATCCGCCTGTGCCATCAAAAAATGTGGTGGCTTTTCTCAATATTGATGGCATGAATGTGAATGATGAAGTGGGTTATATACTGCGTTATGGCGATGGAGTGTCGACATTAGAGCAGGATTTAGCCATTGCAGCAAAAGCACAAGGTCGAATTGTGAAAGGCGATCCGCGTCCAGAAAATGGATTACTGTTTCGTTCTGATCATTTTGCCTTGGCTCAGCAAGGTATTCCTGGATTATTGTTTATGAGTTTGGGTGATACGGATCCTGATTATATTGCACATAAATACCATACTGAGAAGGATGATTTTTCATCAAACTGGTCACTCGGTGGCGTGAAGCAAGATTTGGGGCTGATCGGCAGTATATTAGCTAAATTAGCCAATAATAATGATTGGCCTAAATGGATAGAAGCGTCAGATTTTAAAAAACGGCGTGCTGAAGAGGGTCGTTAAAAACAGCATGAATACTTTTGAGGATGCTCAATAGCGAGTATTGAATCGTTTCAACATCGACTTTGATTTCGTAATCAAACATTATCATCTTGTGATAATATAAAATGAAATGGGCAGTAAATAGCCTCTGTCCATTTGTCCGTTGACAATTATAATAACCAATGACCTAAGATGATTGCCCATGTGATCCCACATAAGACTAAACTCATAAAAACAGCCGCAGAGGCAATATCTTTTGCTTGACCACTTAACGCGTGGTGTTCACTGCCGACTCTATCGACAACAGCTTCAACGGCTGAATTGAGTAATTCTGTGATCAGCACAATGAAAATGGTTATGATCAGCAAAAGCTTTTCGATGATGGAGACATTAATCAGCAGCGCCGTAGGCAGTAAAATAATGGCAAGCACTAATTCTTGTCTAAAAGCGGCTTCATTTTTCCATGCTGCTGCGAGTCCTTTCATTGAGATCCTTGTTGCTTTAACGATACGTGTCATACCTTGTTTATTGCCCGGTTTCATAACAGCCTTTTTAAATATTGGTAATGTGAATATTTCATTAAGAATAACAAATTTAGGTCTTACTGGGAAAAATTAAGCCATTAAGGGGTTAAGTGGCGAGAGTAGGGCATAAAAATCAGTTGAATACCAATTTGGTTCATACTTATTGAAGAACCCGCTAAAAATAGCTTTAATCAATATGACGAAAAAGAGCAAAGATTAATCTTGATGACCGTACTATTCTTGTTAATTAGATTGGTTGATGATCAGGGAATGAACACAAGATGATTAAAGTATTATTTCTGTCGATAGCCCTGTTTTACACCATTTCGCTTGCAGCCAATGAAAGCAGCGCGCTTGAGGTTAATAAATCGGCTTGGCGTCCACCCATTCAATTGGCAACAGAGTTAAAAGGGTCGATCGAAATTGCAGATTATCTTGTCAGTGAAAAACTCGATGGTATAAGAGGCTACTGGACGGGAGTCGATTTTTATACTCGTACTGGCAAGCGGATCTCAGTCCCTGCTTGGTTCAGCGAGGATTTTCCTTCCTACCCGTTAGACGGTGAATTGTGGTTAGGACGGGGAAATTTTCATAAAATGCTCAGTGTGATCAAGCAGAGTCAAGCCGATCCACAATTATGGCAGTCAGTTCGATTTATGGTTTTTGACTTACCCACTTTCAAGGCTCCTTTTGAGGAGCGCTATGCTCGCATGTTGTCATCGCTGACAGCACGTTCTCCCTATTTAAAGGTCATTCCACAGTTCAGTGTGGACTCTCAAGCTCAGCTGAACACATTATTAGATGAAGTGTTGGCTAAAGGCGGTGAAGGGTTAATGTTGCATCATAAAGAAGCCCTATATAAAGTGGGCAGGAGTTCGCAAATAGTTAAACTCAAGCCCCTTTATACTGGGAGTGCTAAAGTGGTGGGGTATCAGGCTGGAAAAGGGCGTTTTAAAGGTATGATGGGGGCGTTAGTTCTGCAGCTTCCCACTGGGCAAGAGTTCAAATTAGGAACAGGTTTTAATGATGCACAAAGAATGCATCCACCTAAAATAGGATCCCAAGTCAGTTATGAATACCGAGGTCTCACTCATAAGGGGATCCCCCGTTTTGCTAGCTTTATTCAAGAAGGGACTGGAAAAATCCATGACAAGGAATAAAAATGATTAAATCTATTTTACTCGTGTGTATGGGCAATATTTGCCGTTCACCGACGGCTGAAGCCATTTTTAAGGCGAAAAGCATTCAGAACGAATTGGATATTTTTATTGATTCAGCAGGCACGTTAGCCTACCACCAAGGTTCACAGCCTGATCATCGAAGTGTAATAGCGGGGAACAGGCATGGTTACCAGTTTGAGGATATGGTTGCCAGACAAGTCAAGGAGCAAGATTTTGAGCAATTTGACTTGATATTGGCAGCGGATGAAAATAATCTTATTGATTTAAAATCAATTTGTCCTGAAAAACATCAACATAAATTGAATCTGATGATGGCACTATCTCCTTTTGATGATAAAAATGTGCCCGATCCTTATTATGGCCCTGGTGATGGTTTTGAAATTGTGATTGGGCTACTGGAGCAGAGTGCAGAGCAATGGCTTGATTTTATTAAGTCTGAGTCACAGGTAAAGTAGCTGGAGTTGCAGTAGAGTAAGCTCTACTGCTTAAAGAAAATAGAGAGGATAGTGGTTAGGTATTATGGCGTTTTCCTGAGCGCTTCAATTTCTCTTGCTCTCGTTTTAATGCTTCTTTTTCCGCCTTTTCGGCTTGTATTCTTGCCACTTCTGCTTTTTCTATCTCAGCCATTTCTGGTGTTTCAAGAGACAGTAAGCCTATTTTTCCTGAGCGGAATTCATGTAATAGCAATTCTGACACTTTATGTAAATCAATATGCCCACCAGGTCTTAATGCGCCGCGTTTACGGCCAATGGCTTCCAGTAATTCAATATCGGTTTCAGGTAAGCTTTTGAGTTTGTAACGCTCGTGAATGGCTTGAGGGTAGGCTTTTAAAAAGTATTCAGCGGCAAACATTGCCACATCTTCATATTCCATTGCGGTATCTTTAATGGCACCTGTGACAGCTAAGCGATAGCTGCTGGACTCATTGTCGACTTTGGGCCATAAAATGCCTGGAGTATCTGACAATACAATCCCATTTTTAAGGTTGATGCGTTGTTGGGTTTTGGTGACGGCAGGCTCGTTACCGGTTTTCGCTATGGTTCTTCCCGCTAGGGTATTGATAATTGTTGATTTACCAACATTGGGGATCCCCATGATCATAGTACGTATGTCTTTTTCAATTTTATTACGGCTTGGCACAAATTTACGACAAAGCTCAGGGATTTTTTTGACTTGACTTGCTTGTAAGGTGCTGATGGCCATGGCTTTGACACCTTGTTCTTGTTCTAGATATTCAATCCATAGCTGCGTTGTTTCAGGATCCGCTAAATCGGATTTATTGAGTAACTTGATACAGGGGCGATCACCTCTAAGTATCTGTACCATGGGGTTTTCACTGCTATAAGGAATACGAGCATCAAGCACTTCGATGACTAAATCGACCTGAGGCATGACCTCTTCGATTTCTTTACGTGCTTTGTGCATGTGTCCTGGATACCACTGAATGGCCATGTTGAGTTACCCTGCTGATAATAAACGAATGTAATGATTTTACCTTGTTAGCGTGATTGACCACAAATAAAAAGCGCCTAAAGGCGCTTTTTATTCAGTTGATTGATTAAATAACGCCTAATTCCCGTAAACGCTCTTTTAAATACTCATCGGCAGTGTATTTTTCAGAAAGAACGACATCAGGATTAGGGTGTAAGAAAAGGGGCAGAGAAATACGAGATTTACTCATGTCACTGCCTTCTGGGTTAACCACTCTGTGAGTGGTTGAAGGAAAATATCCACCAGAGGCTTCTTGCAACATATCACCAATATTAATGATAATATTACCAAAGTCACTGGGGACATCGAGCCAGCTGCCGTCTTTAGTTTGAACTTGTAATCCTGGTTCGTTAGCTGCGGGTAGTACGGTCAATAGGTTAATGTCTTCATGGGCTGCTGCACGAATAGCGCCGACTTCTTCGTCACCAGACATCGGGGGGTAATGCAGTATGCGTAATAGTGTTTGCTGACTGTTTTCAATCATTTTTTCTAGCGCAATAGAATACTTCTGTGAGACAAAGTCTGGAGAGTATTGTTCAACCCATTTAAGTAATTCTGATGCTAGCGCATTCGCATGTTCATAATAAGTGGTGATGTTTTTTCGTAAAGACGCTGGGATCCGTCCATTGGGATAGACATGATAGTATTCTTTAATGTCTTTAACTTTATGGCCTTTAGCGGTTTCTGATACGCTAGCAGGGAAAAAGCCGTCTTGTGTTTCTGGTTTAAATAAATAGTCGTTTTTTTCATCGCTATTGAAAAATGCTTGCCATTCTTTATAGATAGTTTCAACAAGCTCTTGACTAATCGGATGGTTAGAAAGTACACCAAACCCCGTTTCTCGTAAAGATTTTACAAATTGCTCAGCGCTATTGGGCGCACGGTAGTCTATCGTTTCTAGTTTCATAATGCCGTGTTCTTATTCTATTATACAGTTTATTATTTTATTCTTTACCTATGTAACCATGTTAAATTAATTTGAGTATTAACCTTAATTTAAGCAAGGTCTTCGGCTATTTTACGCTGTTTCTTATTAGATGGATAGTGCTTGATATGCGTACGCTTGTTAATCATGGGAAGATCTTTTATTCTTTGCAAAAAAAGTTGAAAGAATATATTGATATTAAAGGTCTTTTTTTGATGATGCTGAGACTGTTTCTTTAGTGTTATGCGGGTATCGTTTGTCTGTGAGAAAGAAGGATTTATTGGAGAAATCAAAAGCATGAGAGAATTAACCGATGCTGAAAAAAATGTCATTGAGCAAAAAGGCACTGAAGCCCCTTTTAGCGGAGAGTATTATTTACATGATGCGATAGGGACTTATCATTGTAAAAAATGTGATAGACCTTTATTTCGTTCGACAGATAAGTTTAATGCTCATTGTGGTTGGCCTGCATTTGATGATGAAATTGCAGGTGCAATAAAGCGTGTGCCCGACAGTGATGGTCAGCGTACTGAGATTGTCTGTCAACATTGTGGTGGACATTTAGGACATGTGTTTGAGGGAGAAGGCTTGACTGATAAAAATACGCGTCATTGCGTTAATTCTATCTCAATGACTTTTAAAGGTGCTGATTAAATGAAGGATCAAACAAGAACGAACAATGGTGCGAAACTTGAGGTTGCCACATTTGGCGGCGGGTGTTTTTGGTGTGTGGAAGCCATTTTTTCATCGATTAATGGTGTGTTATCGGTACAATCGGGTTATTGTGGTGGTGAGGACAAAGATGCTACTTATTCAAGAGTATGCTCAGGTGAAACTGAGCATGTTGAAGTCTTAGAAATTACTTTTGATAGTTTGAGCATTAGTTTTAATGAGTTATTAACTGTTTTTTTTCACAGTCATAATCCGACCACATTAAATCGTCAAGGTAATGATATAGGCAGGCAATATCGCTCGGTTATTTTTACCCATACTGATGAGCAAGAAACAGCTGCACTAGATGCGATTGAAGCGTTAAACGAGCAAGGTATATGGCCTGATCCCATTGTGACTCAGGTTGAACCAGCGACGGATTTTTATCCAGCAGAAGATTATCATAATGCGTATTTTGCCAAGCATGGCGAAGAACCCTACTGTGCAATAGTGATCAAACCAAAATTAGAGAAGATACAGAAAGCGTTTCCAGAGTATTTAAAGACTTAATCAATATGACTTTTATGGTAAAAGAATAGCGAGTCAAGGACTCGCTATTCTTGTGCTTTTTTATGCTTTGACTTTATCGACCGCGACTTTGTAGTTGGGATCTTCAATGGAATTAACTTCTACTAAATCGCCAGCCTTATGCAATAACTTTTTACAGTCGTTGCTTAAATGACGTAAGTGTAAGCGTTTACCCGCATTACCATAACGTTCGGCTAAGGTATCAATGGCGTCGAGGGCTGAATGATCGCACACTCTTGACTGTTGAAAATCAACAATCACGTCTTCAGGATCGGATTGAGCATCAAACAATTCTAAAAATCCAGCCGTAGAACCAAAAAAGAGAGGACCATTGAGTTGATAAACTTTCCAGCCATTTTGATCTTCACGAATGTTAATGCTGATATGTTTAGCATGTTCCCATGCAAACACGAGTGCAGACACAATGACTCCGACAAAAACGGCGACGGCTAAATCCGTAAAGACAGTCACAATTGTCACTAGGGCTATGACAAAAGCATCATGCTTAGGTACTTTACGCATGGTTTTAAAACTTGCCCATTCAAATGTGCCTAATACCACCATGAACATCACGCCAACCAGTGCAGCAAGTGGGATCATTTCAATAAAAGCTGAGCCGAATAAAATGAAGGCTAAAAGCGCTAACGCTGCGGTGATCCCAGATAAACGGCCACGGCCACCAGAATTAATATTGATCATGGATTGACCTATCATGGCGCATCCCCCCATGGCTCCAAAAAAGCCACTGGTGATATTAGCAACGCCCTGTCCCATACACTCTTTGTTACCTTGTCCGCGAGTGCCTGTCATCTCATCAATCACAGTCATTGTAAGCAATGATTCAATTAAGCCAACAGCTGCAAGAATAATGGAGTAAGGCAAAATAATCGATAAGGTATCGATATTAAAAGGCACAGAAGGAACGGAGAAGCTAGGGAGGTTACCTGCAATAGTCGCATTCATGTCTCCGCTCATGGAACGCAGAAAGTCCAACACATTACGAGTATCTAAATCCATGAAAACAACAATGAGTGTCACTGTTAATATCGCGGCTAATGATGAAGGGATCGCCGTGGTTAATTTAGGGAGAAAATGAATAATCAACATGGTCAGTGCCACAAGCGCTAACATGGTGATCAGTTGACTTTGGGGAAGCCAAGTTAAGACACCATTTGCATCGGGTACTTTAAATTGTCCCAGTTGTGCAAGAAAAATGACAATAGCTAATCCATTGACGAACCCCATCATAACGGGATAGGGAACGATGCGAATGAATTTACCTAATTTAAACAGTCCTGCGCTAACTTGTATTAAGCCTGCTAATACGACGGCAGCAAACAAATATTGGATACCGTGTTCGGCAACTAATGCCACCATGACAACAGCCATGGCACCTGTTGCGCCTGAGATCATACCAGGTCGTCCACCAATAAGTGCGGTGATCAGTCCCATAATGAAGGCGGCATATAAACCGACCATAGGTTCTACGCCAGCAACAAATGCAAAAGCAACAGCTTCAGGCACCAAAGCAAGGGCAACGGTTAATCCTGATAGAATATCTGCTTTATGGCTGGTCGTTTTGTGACGAATAAGTTCGAACATTTAACCTCTGTTGTAAATTTATTGGTTGAATTATTTTGGCCGCGCATACTAACAAATAATCGGCAATAAGGATATGAAAAAGCCATGCAAGTTTGCATGGCTTTTTGACTTAGCGTATTTGCTGATTAAGGTTTAGCAATATCTGCAGTGACACTGTTCGCTGTTTTAGCTTGTGGAGCGACAGAGTTTGTTGCTGAAGGTTTATATTGCTTCCCTTCAGGCGTGGCAACTTCTTCTCTGTTGTCAACGACAGGTTTAGTCGTATCAGATGAGATCATAGTACCAAAGCGACTATGGGTGACAGTCGATGGTTCTGGCTTGATTTGGGCCTGATTATCAGTGTGCTCAGCATGGATAGTCACCTTCTTTTCAGCCATAATGACATTGTCAGTGAGATTAACTTCTGTAGCCATTGGAGTGGCGGGCTTTGTCATCGGCGATTCTGCTTGATGTGAGACTGTTTTAGGCTTCACTGGGGCTGCTGAATTATTATCAACTGTGTTAGCTATAGGAGAATCAGTTTTATCTTGATTGCTCTCTACTTCAGGTGTTGATGGCTCAGCTGTTGATGGCGCCAAGACTGATTGAGCATAGACTGCATTTTGCGCCTCAAGGTTTTCGGTATTGGCAATCTCTTGCTCCGTTTCTAGGTTATCAAGCTTAGTGACCTTGTCTTCACTTTGTGTGGTGACATGAGTGTTTGCTTCAATCTGCTTGACTGGAGTCGTATTCGGCTCAGTTAACACGGCATCGTGTAGGGTTGTTTTTTTGTCATCAAGGATCAGATCTGGCTGACTCTCAGGGATGATGGCCTCAGATGATGGTGTCTTTTGTGCTGCTTTTACAGAGGGACTGTGGGCAGCAGCTGTTGACATCAGCTTTGCGGGTGAAACCGGAGCGGAATGGCTGGTTACTTTCGCAGTGCGTGTGACTTTCCTTGGTTTTGTTGTTTTTTCATCAGAGGCAGCTTGTTGGCTTGTTGTTGGCTCCGATGTACTTGTATCAAGAGATCTTCCTTCAGGCGCTTTAGCGACTTCGGGCGATCGAACACTCGGAGACGTAGCAACAGCTGCACTGGTACTGGCACTAGTGACTCTGCGTTGTTGAGAAGGCTTGACTGCTTTTTCTTCCTTTTCACTCTGTTTATTTTCAACTTCTGTGGATATTGTTCCGTTATCGCTATTCATCGCTAAGGTGTCAATATTGTTTTCAGAGGAAGCGAAGGTGTCTGTTGAATGACCAGAGATTGCTTTCTCATCAGACACGTTTTCTTCTGAAAGTGAACGAGAAGCTTCATCAGTAAGGCTCTTGTTCATGGTACCTTCAGGGCGCTGAGTAGGGTACTGGACTTGCGGAGAGAAAGCACCTGAACTGGCAATGCCAGAAGCGGCAGACTCTGATTGACTCTCATTAGATTCAATGAAATGCGTCACAGGTGCCTCATCGTGGGATTGATGAGTGGGTTCTGTTTGCGACGTACTTTCATCGCGACGACGGCGTTGTCCAGCTGCTCTTAAGTGACGCGGGCTGCGACGACTTCTGCGTTGACCTTCTTTAGTTTCCTTCGTTCCTTGAGCATCTTTAGCCGTAGGTGCATTGGCATCAATGATTACAGGAGCTTCAGAAGTGACCTGTTCTGGGGCGATACTCGTGTCAATGGATAACGCAGTTTCAGTTTGTGCTTCGCTTGTAGTGGAGTTCACCGCTAGCGATGCCTTATCTGATGCTATTGCCACTTTGCGTTTATTTTGCGATGTTTCTTGAGCCGTTTGTTGCTTAACAGGCGCATTATTTACTGGCGCATTATTTTGTTTAGCCGTTTTGTTTATTGGTTTTTCAATTGCCACAGGAGTATTGACCGCTTGATTGTCGGTGGCAACATTTTCTTGAGCTTGAGCTTGAGCTTGAGCTTGAGTTTTAGGTTTGGCTTTGCGTGTTTGACGCTTAGGTTTAGTGTTTTTATCCTCTTGAGCAGTATTGGTTACAGGTGCAACTTGTGCTTCTGCTTTTATCGCCTCATTATTGTTTTGCTGTTCATTACTGACACGCACTTTACGGCGCATATTACGACGCTGTCGGCGTTCTCTAGCGACTTCTTGTTTTGGCTGTTGTATTACGCTTGTTTCGGTTGTGCTGTTTGTGTCTTCACTACGCTGTTTACGTGTTTTATTGTTGTTACGGGCCGTCTTGTTGAGTTCATTTTTATCTTTGTTATTTCGGCTATCATTTTGACGGTTGCTTGTTTTGTCTTTATTTTCAGTGCGGCGATTGTCATTACGACGACTGTTTCTATTTTGATTATTACGCTGCGTTTTATTCTGATTTTGACGTTTTTTATTCTTGTCAGTTTGGCTCTCTTTGGGGGTGTCACTGCTGAATAATCCACTTAATGCCGATAACATACGGGAAATAAGCCCTGGTTGGCTGGCTTTTTTCGTCGCTTTAGCGTTCGTTTTTTGAGTGGTGTTATTCGTCTTCTTTTGAGAAGAAAAACCTTTTAAAGCAGGCTCTTGTGGGGCTGCTCGTTCAAGTTTACGCGGCTCGTACAGTTTTGCTTCAGGTTTTTCAAGCAATTTATAGCTTGATTCACTGATTTGATCGTCTTTGCGGTGACGTGACACACGGTAATCTGGTGTGGTCATGTTAGGATCGGGGATCACATACACTTCGACATTATGACGTTGTTCAGTAATACGAATGGCTTTTCTTTTTTCATTTAATAAGAAAGCTGCGACATCAACAGGAACGACGGCTTCGATTTGTGAAGTATTTTCTTTAATCGCTTCTTCTTCCATTAATCGCAGAATGGATAAAGCCAATGATTCAGTGCCTCGAATGGTACCTTGACCGTGACAACGTGGGCATAGGTGTGCAGCAGACTCTTCAAGAGAAGGACGCAGTCTTTGACGTGACATTTCCATTAAGCCAAAACGTGAAATGCGGCCCAATTGTACTCTGGCTCTGTCATGATGCACGGCATCTTGCATGCGTTTTTCAACTTCACGTTGATGGCGAACAGGGGTCATATCGATAAAATCGATGACCACTAATCCACCTAAATCACGTAAACGCAATTGGCGTGCGACTTCATCAGCAGCTTCTAAATTCGTATTCAGTGCCGTTTCTTCAATATCACCGCCTTTTGTTGCACGAGCGGAGTTAATATCAATGGATGTTAACGCTTCGGTTGGGTCGATGACAATTGAACCACCAGAGGGCAGTCTGACTTCTCGTTGAAAAGCTGATTCTATTTGCGTTTCAATTTGAAAATGAGTGAATAGAGGCACTTCAGCTTCATAACGTTTAATACGTTCAACAAAATCTGGACGAACAAGGGCGACATGCTCTTTGGCTTGCTCGAAAATACGAGGGTGATCGATGAGGATTTCACCCACATCACGACGTAAATAATCGCGAATGGCACGAACAATGACATTGCTTTCTTGGTGGATTAATACTGGTGCTTTGGCATTTTCGGCTTCATCTTTGATGGCCCCCCAAAAATCGAGGAGGACTTTGAGATCCCATTTCAATTCTGATGGGTCTTTGCCTACCCCTGCAGTACGTACGATTAACCCCATGCCTTGAGGCACATCCAGCTCAGCCAGTGCGGCTTTGAGTTCTGTTCGCTCATCGCCTTCAATTCGACGAGAAATGCCACCTGCTCGAGGATTGTTAGGCATTAAGACTAAGTAAGAACCTGCTAAACTGATAAAGGTGGTCAGTGCTGCGCCTTTATTGCCTCGCTCTTCCTTATCAATTTGAATGATGACTTCTTGGCCTTCTTTCACCACTTCTTTTATGTTGGGGCGGCCTTGAAAGGAGTAGCCTTTAGGAAAATATTCTCGCGCAATTTCTTTAAGGGGAAGGAATCCATGACGTTCTGCACCATAGTCAACAAATGCCGCCTCTAATGAAGGTTCGACTCGCGTGATGGTGCCTTTGTATATATTGGCTTTTTTCTGTTCGTGGCCAGGGCTTTCAATATCAAGATCATAAAGTTGTTGCCCATCAACGAGGGCGACGCGCAACTCTTCTGATTGAGTTGCATTAATTAACATCCGTTTCATGATAACGTAATTCTTCTTTAATAAGGGTCATGAAACGCGAGTACATACTCTGCATTACGGGCCTAGTTTATGTTATTCGTGCCTCACGGCAAGGTGCTAGGCAAAGGTGCGCATACCTGTTAGACGCATTCACTGCGTGTCGCATCCTATTTATGGCTTATTTTTAATGGTTACAAAAACAAGGAATTCGTTGTAAAACGTCAACCAACCCCATAAATTCTTCAATATCTGTCCAGTAATGCCAAATCGACGTACTTGCGCTTAATAACAAGTTTAAAATTAATGTTCGAATTTGGAGCTAGAATAAAGAAAAACCACATATTAAGAAGTGGATTCTTACCCCGTTTAGTCGTGAAAGCACACTTTAATGGCTTTTGATTGATACAACGACTTGCAAATCAATAATTTGCTACAAGTATAAAAATAATTTTAGGCTCTTTATCTAGGCTAGCAATACAGAGGAAAGGATAAGTTTTTATCAAACTTTCTTCCATATTTGTGCGGTAAATATAGCAATAATGAAGAAATTCATCAAATGTAAAGGCACAATTCTTTTGTGTATGTTGTACAATATGCGCCATAGATAGACACTATGGCGTATCATGACTAATTCAACTCCTATTTCAGACTCTAATTTAGCACAAAAAGTAACGGTGAAGTTAATAACGATCGACGAAGATTACGCCGGGCAAAGAATTGATAACTTTTTATTAACTCAATTAAAGGGCGTGCCTAAAAGTATGATTTATCGAATCGTGCGTAAAGGGGAAGTGCGAGTTAATAAAAAGCGTATTAAGCCTGAATATAAATTGCAAGATGGGGATATTGTCAGAGTACCACCTGTGAGGGTGTCTAAAACCGATGCTCGTCCTGGACCAAGTGCGAAGTTGACTAAGGTTTCTCAGCTTGAATCTCGTATCGTTTATGAAGATAAATTCCTTATCGTGATGAATAAACCGGCAGGCATTGCTGTTCATGGTGGTAGTGGTGTTGATTTTGGTGTTATTGAAGCCATGCGTTCCTTGCGTCCCCAACAAAAGTTTTTAGAACTAGTGCATCGATTGGATAAAGATACATCTGGCCTGTTATTAATTGCTAAAAAACGGAGTGCATTAAAGCACTTGCATGATCAATTACGTTTTAAAAAGATGCAGAAAGATTATCTGGCCTTAGTGCGTGGTGCTTGGCAGGCTCATGATAAAGTGGTTAAAGCGCCGCTGTTAAAATTGACCTTAAAGTCCGGTGAGCGCATTGTGAGGGTTAATAAAGAAGGTAAAGCATCCGAAACACGATTTAAAATCATGCAGCGATACAGTGAATGTACGCTTGTTCAAGCCAGTCCTGTTACTGGGCGGACCCATCAAATTCGAGTGCATTGTCAATATACAGGGCATCCTATTGCTTGCGATGATAAATACAGTGAACAAAAATTTGACGATGCAATGCGAGCGCAAGGGCTCAATCGTTTATTTTTGCATGCGGCGCAACTTAAGTTCATTCATCCCGATACTGAAGAGGTGATGCAAATGAAAGCGCCACTCGATGATGTATTAGAAAGCACATTGAAACAGCTTAACAAAGTGTAGCCTTTGGCTATTGAGCTTACCGAGTGTGATCCTTTGTGTGATCGGTAAGCTTTTTTACAGGACCCTGTATTGATTACTTTTTTATAAGCAGTCAATACCTTGCTTGGCCAATAAATCAATTAGACTTATCAAGGGTAACCCGATAAGGGTATTTGGATCTTTTCCTTCCAAACGCTTAAAGAGAGCAATACCTAATCCTTCACTTTTAAAGCTTCCCGCACAATGAAGGGGTTGTTCTTGATGGATATAGTGTTCTATTTGTTGCTGGCTGAGGGTGCGAAAGTGCACAATGAAAGGCTCAACGAGCGAATCCATCCTTTGTGTCTTAATATTATAAACGGCAAGTCCAGTGTAAAAGGTGATGGATTGTCCTGATGCTTGTTTGAGCTGCTGTATTGCATTATCAATGCTCAGAGGCTTTCCGACTATTCGGCCATTGATCACCGCAACTTGATCGGATCCTATCACAATGCCGTCATCGAAGGTGTGTTTTGCACTGCGTGCTTTTTGCTCGGCCAATCGTTGAACAAGTTGCTCTGGGAGTTCGTGGTCAAATGGGCTTTCATCAATATTGGGATCATAGGGGGTAAAAGGGATGTTGAGCTTATTGAGTAAAGCTTGCCTGTATGGGGATGTGGAGGCGAGAATGATAGCTGGATTCATGTTAAGGCTCAGTCAGTGGATGATGATTGAATCCTATTGTCCCTAAAATATCAATTGCACTGCAAGTTATTCAGTAAAAGAATGCTATTGATGGATGTTTTTTATTGTCATTGGGGTGTTTAAAAATTATCTTCTCGCCGAAAAAAGTGAATGACATACCTTAAAAAGGTTGAACTTGAACCTAAATTTTGCGAAAAAAGCACTAACCGTGGTTATTTTAAGCGTAATGACTTGAGTAAACGGGGAGTCTTGGGTAAAATTTGAGATCAGTCAATTTTAATCTTAGAGTGAGAACAAAAATAAAACGAGCTTAATTTATGAGCAAGTGTGATTTTTCTTTTGACTCTATGGATTTCAAACTATAATATGCGCGCCTTATGCAAACAGTAAAGATACCGGTTTCAATTGATCCCGTTCGCGCTGCCACAAGCGGGCTTTCTTATGAAGGCATTGTTTCTGGTAAGCAGTTAAAGCGATTAAATGAATTATGTGCCGGCGACTGTTCCGATGTAGCAGTGTCGATTGAATGTGGTGAAGATATACAGGGGATAGTCTACCTAAAAGGGAAGGCTGTGACGGAGCTCACTCTGCATTGTCAACGTTGCATGACACTTTTTACTACAGAGGTTACGGTCGAATTTAGTTTTGGCCTTTGTAAGAGCAAAACTGAAATCGATGAGCTCCCGGATGCGTATGAGCCTATTGAGTGCAATGAAATTGGCGAAGTTCGTCTGCATCAATTGATAGAAGATGAATTGATAATATCTATGCCCCTCATTGCAATGCATGATGACGAAAACTGTCATCTTGGTGGTAAAGATATTGTGGTAGGCGAGATAGAACCCGCTCAACAGGAGCGTCCAAATCCGTTTGCAGTGTTAGAAAAACTGAAGAGCAAGTAATCTAGGAGACAGGGCCAATGGCTGTACAACAGAATAAAAAGTCACGTTCAAAGCGTGGAATGCGTCGTTCACATGATTCTTTGAGCACAGCTCAATTATCAGTTGACGCGACTAGCGGTGAACTTCATCGTCGTCACAATGTGACTGCAGATGGTTTTTACCGTGGTCAAAAGGTTATCAATAAGTAATTAGTTGATAACTTTATGACGAGTCTGACGCTTGCGTTAGATGCAATGGGAGGTGATTTTGGGCCTTCTATTACAGTGCCTGCTACTTTGCAGGCACTTCGTCTTCATCCCCAGTTAAATATCATTTTGGTGGGCGATGAAACGCAAATTACCCCTTTATTACATCATGTATCCCCTGCTGTTGGTAATCGTATTACTGTTCGCCATACAACAGAAACCGTTGCTATGTCCGATCAACCTGTTTTTGCCTTAAGACATCGCAAGCAAAGCTCGATGCGATTAGCTCTGGAAGCCGTGCAGGAAGGAACCGCCCAAGCATGTGTCAGTGCTGGTAATACGGGGGCATTAATGGCGATGTCGAAAGTATTGCTAAAAACCTTACCGGGTATTCACAGGCCAGCATTGGTCAGTTGCTTGCCAGCAGTCAATAAAACACCTGTTTACTTACTGGATTTAGGGGCAAATGTTGCCTGCGATGCACACGCGTTAGTGCAGTTCGCAGTGATGGGGTCGGTACTGAGCGAAGTGGTTGATGATACATCTTCGCCTAAAGTGGCATTGTTGAATGTTGGGGTTGAAGAATTAAAAGGTAATGAGCAAGTGCAAACTGCCGCCCAGTTGCTTCAAAAAATACCACACATTAATTATGTAGGGTTTATAGAAGGTAATGATTTATATTCTGGTGACGTGGATGTGATTGTTTGTGATGGTTTTGTGGGAAATATTACCCTTAAAACATCTGAAGGCATTGCACGTTTACTGGTTCAGCAGCTTAAGAAAGGATTAACTCAGGGTTTTTTTGTTCGATTTCTCGCCAAACTTATCGCACCACGTATTCGTTCTGTGTTAAATCAAATGAACCCCGACCACTATAATGGGGCAACTCTGTTAGGATTGCGCGCAATTGTAATAAAAAGTCATGGAAATGCAGACGAAGCAGCTTACCTCAGAGCCATTAATGTAGCCGTGACAGAAGCGCAACGCCGACTCCCTCAGATGATAAAACAACGTCTCGAGTCGATCCTTTTAGACACTAAAAGCTGAAAAAATCCTTATGCATACAAAAATTCTCGGTACTGGTAGTTATTTACCCGTACAAGTACGAAGCAATCAAGATCTTGAAAATATGGTTGAAACTTCAGATCAATGGATTGTTGAACGTACTGGTATTTCTGAAAGAAGAATTGCCGCAGTCGATGAATCAGTAACGACTATGGGTTATCAAGCGGCATTAAAAGCCATTGAAATGGCTGGCATAGAAGCCAGCGAGTTAGACATGATAGTTTGTGGTACAACCAGTGCAACCCATGCTTTTCCTGCTGCTGCTTGTGAGATCCAAGCAAAACTCGGTTTACATACTATTCCTGCTTTCGACATTGCAGCAGCATGCTCAGGCTTTGTTTATGCCCTTTCAGTGGCAGATCAGTATGTGAAATCAGGGGCGGCAAAAAAAGTATTAGTGATTGGTGCTGATGTATTATCGCGCTTGTGTGACCCAGATGATCGTTCTACTATTATTCTTTTTGGTGATGGTGCAGGTGCTGTTGTTGTGGGCGCATCGAATACGCCAGGTATTTTATCGACCAGTATTTATGCTGATGGGCGCCAAGGGGATTTGTTGAAGTCTGCTATTCCAACTCGTGGGCAATCTGTCGATGATGTGAGTGACTACATGCAAATGAAAGGCAATGATGTTTTTAAAGTTGCAGTGACGAAATTGTCACATGTGGTTATTGAAACGTTGAAACAAAATAATATTGAAAAGTCAGATATTGATTGGCTTGTGCCTCATCAAGCCAATTTTCGTATCATCAAGGCGACAGCAAAAAAATTAGACATGAGTCTGGATAAAGTCGTATTAACCTTAGCCAAACATGGTAATACTTCAGCAGCTTCTGTGCCTATTGCATTAGATGAGGCAGTACGTGACGGGCGTATTCAACGTGGTCAAATGTTATTACTTGAGGCATTTGGCGGTGGATTTGCTTGGGGTAGTGCGTTGATCCGCTTTTAACTAGAAATGAATAATAGGAAGAGATAATGGAAAAGACGGCTTTTGTGTTTCCTGGCCAAGGCTCTCAATCTGTGGGAATGTTAGCCGAGCTGGCAACAGAGCATCAGATTATTGAACAGACCTTTAGCGAAGCAAGTGATGTATTAGGTTACGATTTGTGGGCACTGGTGCAAGAAGGTCCAAGCGATACATTGAACGAGACGGATAAAACACAACCAGCATTATTAACGGCTAGTGTGGCGATTTGGCGTGCTTATACACAAACTCAAGCGGCATTACCTTCAATACTAGCGGGTCACAGTTTAGGTGAGTATTCGGCGTTAGTCTGCGCTGGCGTGATAGATTTTGTCGATGCAGTGAAGCTGGTTCAGCTTAGAGGCAAGTTAATGTTAGAAGCTGTGCCAGCAGGTTCTGGTGCCATGTATGCCATTATCGGTTTAGATAACGACAGTATAGCTGAGGCTTGTGATGAAGCATCACAAGGTGCGATTGTCAGTCCTGTGAATTTTAATAGTCCTGGGCAAGTTGTCATTGCGGGTGAAAAAGAAGCGGTCGATCGCGCTGCGGTTTTATGCAAAGAAAAAGGCGCTAAAAAAGCCATGCCACTTGCCGTGAGCGTACCCTCACATTGCGCATTAATGAAGCCTGCGGCAGACAAATTAGCCGAAGCGCTTGCAGATATTGAGTTTAAAACACCGTCTATTAAGGTGATTAATAATGTGGATGTTGCGGTCTCTCAGAGTGGTGAAGCAATAAAAGATGCCTTAGTGCGTCAGCTTTATTGCCCTGTTCGTTGGACTGAAACCGTTGAGCATTTTGCACAAGATGGCATTGATCGTTTGTTTGAAATTGGACCTGGAAAGGTTTTAACGGGATTAACAAAACGTATTGATCGTTCTATTTCAGCACAAGCGATAAATGATGTCGCTTCTTTCTCAGCATTGACTGAATAAGGAATTTAAATGAGTATTCATTGTGATTTATCAGGGCAAGTTGCATTAGTAACGGGTGCAAGCCGTGGTATTGGACGTGCAGTGGCAGAAACGTTGGTTTCGGCAGGCGCTGTCGTGATTGGTACTGCAACCAGTGAGCGTGGCGCTGAAGCAATCCAAGCTTACTTGGGCGATAAAGGCCATGGTTTAGTGTTAAATGTGACGGATGCACAGTCTGTAACGGAACTTTTTGCTACTATCAAAGACAAAGTCGGTGAAGTTAATATTCTTGTTAATAATGCGGGAATTACTCGTGATAATTTGTTAATGAGAATGAAGGATGATGAGTGGCAAGATATTGTTGATACTAACTTAACGTCTTTATTTAGAACATCTAAAGCAGTTATGCGCCCAATGATGAAAAAACGTGCGGGTCGTATTATCAATATTGGTTCTGTTGTTGGTACAATGGGAAATGCTGGGCAAACCAATTATTCAGCGGCGAAAGCTGGATTGATTGGATTTACTAAATCACTCGCAAGAGAGGTTGCATCTCGTCAAATAACAGTGAATGCTATTGCACCTGGATTTATTCAGACTGATATGACAGACGAGCTGACGGAAACGCAACAAGAAGCTATTATGTCACAAGTGCCAATGGAAAGATTAGGAAAGCCACAGGAAATTGCTGATGCTGTTCTCTTTTTAGCGTCAGATTCGGCAGCCTATATCACGGGTGAAACACTCCATGTCAATGGCGGCATGTACATGGTATAAAAACACCGAGTAGACAATTATTGAAAATTTTGGTGGTATTTTATATCCATTTTAGGCTAAATTTGTGGTTAGACCACACAAGTTAAGCTTGCATTGTCAGCGAATTTCAATAAAATACTCATAATCTTACGCACGAGCGTAATTTGAATAGGAAAGAAAACTAATGAGCAACATCGAAGAACGTGTAAAGAAAATCATCATTGAGCAACTAGGCGTTAAAGAAGAAGAAGTTAAATCAGCAGCATCTTTCGTTGACGATTTAGGCGCAGATTCTCTAGACACTGTTGAGTTGGTTATGGCGCTAGAAGAAGAGTTTGATACCGAGATCCCTGATGAGGAAGCTGAAAAGATCACTACTGTTCAAGCAGCGATCGATTATGTTTCTAAGAATCAGTAATTAGAATTCTGAGAAAACAGGCGGCATTATTGCCGCCTGTTTTTGTTTCTGTCTATGATGGTGATGGGTCATCAAGTCAAATTTTATTCTCATTTCCATTTCTTAATGCTTCCGCCATTCTAGGCAATGTAGATTAATAGTATGTACTCGTTATACTATTGTTATTTTCCAACCAAATGATGAAGGTGACAAGGTGTCTAAACGTCGTGTAGTCATAACAGGCTTAGGCTTAGTTAGCCCTGTAGGTAATACTGTAGATTCTTCCTGGAAAGCATTAATTTCAGGTAAAAGTGGTATTGCGCCTATTACTAAATTTGATGCGAGCGAATATTCGACTCGCTTTAGTGGTTCAATAAAAGATTTTGATGTTGAGCAATACTTATCGCGTAAAGATGCGCGTAAGATGGATTTATTTATCCAATATGGTATGGCTGCGAGTATACAAGCTGTTACTGATGCTGGCCTTGAAATGGAAACACTGGATCCTAGCCGTGTGGGCACTGCCATTGGTGCTGGTATGGGGGGAATGCCACTTATCGAGCAAAATTTTGCGGCGTTATCTAAAAGTGGGCCGAGAAAAATTTCCCCGTTTTTTGTCCCTAGCACGATTATCAATATGATCGCTGGGCACTTGTCGATTAAATATGGCATGAAAGGACCAAACTTTGCAGTAACAACGGCTTGTACAACCGGCGTCCATAATATCGGGTTTGCTGCGCGTACTATTGCCTATGGTGATGCAGATGTGATGGTGGCTGGCGGGGCTGAAGATGTGACTTGTCCATTAGGTGTGGGCGGATTTGGTGCAGCGAAGGCATTATCAACTCGTAATGATGATCCTCAAGCGGCGAGTCGTCCTTGGGACAGAGACAGAGATGGCTTTGTTATTGGTGACGGTGCCGGTGTCATGGTCATGGAAGAGTATGAGCATGCTAAGGCTAGAGGAGCAACCATTTATGGCGAGCTGGTTGGCTTTGGGATGAGCGGCGATGCGTTTCACATGACCTCTCCGCCAAGTGATGGTGAAGGCGCTGCTGCGGCCATGGTTAATGCTATGAATGATGCAAAAATTAATCGAGAATTGATTGGTTATATTAATGCCCATGGTACATCCACGCCTGCAGGTGATAAAGCTGAAGCTGCAGCAGTGAAGTCAACCTTTGGTGAGCACGCCTATGACTTAATGGTGAGCTCAACAAAGTCAATGACAGGCCATTTATTGGGAGCGGCTGGTGCGGTTGAAGCAATCGTGACTTTGCTTGCGTTAAAAGATCAAATTATTCCACCTACGATCAACTTAGATAATCCCGATGAAGGTTGTGATTTAGATTTCGTGCCCCATACAGCAAGAGATCATCAATTTGACTATGCGCTTTGTAATTCATTTGGGTTTGGTGGAACCAATGGATCATTGCTCTTTAAAAAAGCCTAATATGATAGACTGTATGGTTTAATATTGTGTTATAGGTTTAAAAAGCGCTCAGTGAAGTAATGCCGATCATTTAACGATTTATTGATCGGTTGACTGATCGTTTAAATGCGTCAAAATCCGAGTCCTATCTCTAG
>NZ_CANLZC010000044.1 GCF_947495455.1 uncultured Shewanella sp.
AGGAGCAATTAACGACCTTGCCTACAGCATGTTGAATTCCCGCTGAAAGATCACTTATATAATAGAATTGGTATAAAACGGTATAGAGCTAAATGGGAGCTGTGATCGCCCATTTTTCAACTGGCATTCCCAAAACCCCATGGGATCATCACTTTACAGTTTAATTCTTTTCCTTTGCCTTTTTCTTGTTGATGGAGCAAAAAGAGGGGGACTCAAGCATGTGTCTTTTATGTTAACACCTATAATCAATGGAGTCGCTCATTGTTAAGTGAAATAACATGCTTGATATTCATCACCTTGCTCGTAGTGGTTTTATTTTGGCTCTGCTTGCCTTGGCTCTTCTTATTTTGGCTTTTTGCTGTGTGCCAGTGGCTCAGGGGGCATGGATCAGTTTTTTTGCCGTTTCCGATCCCCAATTTACCTTTGGTAATGATCGTCGTGCATTTCGCACATTAGCCGATGTGGCTATGTTAACTAAGCAGTGCCAAGATTGCTCAAAAGTGTTACCCATAGCGGGGGATTTAACCATGGATGGTCATGGCAAGGCATTGTATGCTAAGGCTTATCAGTTTATTGAACAGCAAGGGGTCAAGCCGTTAGATGGGCTAGGAAATCATGATACTCAATTCTTTTCAGCAGATACCACTAGTTTTAATGGACTATCAAACCTATTGAAAGGTGAAAGTCTCACCCAAAAAGGGTGGAATATTTTTCATTTTTCTAAAAAAATGATGAAATTGGATGGTGGGGATTGCGATATTCATAATGCGTATTGCCAGCAAGCAAAAGCCTATTATTATACGGTAAGGCTACAAAACCCAATGGATCCCAGTGGTGAGGTTTTTTTAGTGCAATTGCATAATCATCTTTACTCAAACAGTGTCATAGATTATCTGACGGCGTTATTAAAAGATAAAGGTGATGAAATAGGCCAAAGCCCGATAATATTTGTTGTCCATCAGCTGAGTGAACCTCCCTTAGAGAAGAAGATGATAGACAGGAAAAAGATGAGCTTACAATCCACAATTAAGAATAGGCTTATTGAATGGGTGCGTCAGCGCAATGTGGTGGCCGTTATTCATGGTCATTATGCCTGCCAACCAGTAGATAAACAATATTATCATTGTAATGCTAAACACAATGAGCTTTTGCAAACGGTGAATGCTCAAGGTGATAAACTGATGAACCGATATGGTGCTGCGGTGCCAAGGTTTAATGTGAGCGCCGCCTTTAATGGAATATTTTGGGCATTCCGCATTAATACGCAAACGGATCAATTGTGTTACAAGCGGATGGATCAAGCCTATCTTGACAATGTGCAAGATTATCGAGGAAAACTTGACGATATGCTCGCCACGTTTCCTCCTTTAGTGAACAACATGCCTTTTAAACATTCATCGTTCTTATGCTATGAAGATTTTTCAACGCAGAAGACACGTTTGACTCATAATGAGTGATTTATGATTAAGTGCTAATTTATGCTGGATTTTATTGTGTTAATATTCATTGATGCGCTGTTTGCTGTAATCAATGAGGAATGAATGAACAGCTTGAGCTCTGCTCATTTGGTTGGACATTGATGATATGCCCGCCACGGTTCCTCCTTTTGTGAATAAACACTGAAAGTAAATTTTTATTATTGCAGCATTTATTTGAAAACCATCAGGCAATAGCTGTGGAGTTTAGAACTCACTTTTTTAACCATGACTCAAGAAAAGCCATTGAGCGACTCGGCGCAAAACAAGATGGTATTTTACGTTGTGATCAAATTATGCAAGATGGCTCCATAAGAGATACTGTAGTGTATTCCATTTTAGGAACAGAATGGCCTGCGGTGAGAAATCACTTGTGCAGTAAGCTCAATCGATAATCTTATTGGATGAGATCAGCTATGCATTTCTTTATATTGTATTCGACGTGAGCACTATTCATTTAAGGATATGCTAGCATATTCTTCCCATGAGGCGACGCAGGTATAAGTTTCATTAGCGCAGTCTGACATGAGCCTGATTTGATTAAAGGTGAGGCTATTTAAATGAGGCGCTGCGAGGACTTTATTCTCTGGAATGTCGCTGTCATTGCCATAAAATAAACTGATATGGGGATCAAAACTGTATGTCGCGTCGCTATCTAAGGTACTTTTTGATGTATTTGACAAGTTTTGAAGCTGAGTATTGTTCTCCATTTGGTAATAAAAACGTTTGAAGAAGTCAGTGCCCCATTGCGTGCCAATAATGTCTGCTTGAGTTGAGTCATTGTTAGCAAAGGCAGTAGTAAATTGATTTATGAGAGCTTGCTTGGGTAAATGGGTATTGCCGCAAAAAAGGGTGATATGGGCATCGAAAAAGGGGCAACTCGTTTCCTCAATGTTTTCTTTGACTATGGCATCGAGTGTGGCTTGACCTTCAGTATCGGGTGACAGCCAGACACAAAAAGGCAAAGCTGTTTCAGTGGGGAAAAACTCAGGATGATTTAAATAACGGCTAATTCTTGTTCCACTAAATAAAGTGAGCTGTGTTGAGCCAGCGCTGGCTAAGGTTTTAGCCGTTAGTGTGGGGGTAAAATACTGAGATTCAGTTTCCTGAATTTTATCAATAGGTGAAGTGCTACTTTCGCCACAGGATGTCACACAGATGAATATCAAAAATAGGCAATAATATTGAATGATTTTGATTAACTTCTTTATGTTAGCGCAAATAACGTGAGCGATTTTTGGGTTTATAAAAAGCGTTATAGGCATATGCGTGTCTTTGAAGGTGAAATATTCATAATAAAATGAGTATAGTGAAGGCAATTAAAACGAGAGATAAATTTTAGAAATTACATTCACTTTTAAGTGATTTAGTTGCTTGAATAAATGAATGAGATATGATGCTTGTTTAGTGATATAAAGAACTTTTATTGGAGCACTAATATCTATCATGTATTAGTGATTATTAAGGAAAAGAATGCAATATTTATTTAAGATTTTATTGGTGACAGTAAGCCTTTTTTCAACACTGAGTTACTCTGCCCAGACTCACACTGATTTATCATTGACAGCCCCTAAGAAAATATTAATTATCACATCTAATCGACTTGATATGGGGGATAAGGAGAAACACGATGCCCGTAATAATTTATGGGAAGTGGCGCCGCCTTTTCATGTTTTTAATAGCCATGGTATTGAAGTCGTTTTTGTTTCGCCTAAAGGTGGAAAAGTGGAGTTTATGATGGATCCCGTCGGGATCAGCAGTTATGCCATTAAGTATGAAGGTTTTTTGGATAAAACGGCGGTGACGTTTTCACCCCATTTGATTAACCCTAATGATTATTGGGGTGTGTATATTGGTGGAGGTTATGGCCCTTTATTTGATGTCGCATTCAATCAAAAGTTGCAACATATCATTCGCGACATTTATGAGTCTGGAGGCATTATAGGTGCTGGTGGCCATGGCGCTGGCGCCTTTGCTAATGTGAAATTGTCTAATAATACTTTTCTTGTAAAAGGCAAGAAAGTCGCTGGTTTTCCTAATAGCACAGAAGTGAGTAAGTCATGGGCTAAGCAAGGAACTTTGTTGCCTTTTATGGTTGAAGATCAACTGAATAAAAATGGTGCGCTTGCACAAAATAAGCAGACGTTAACGGACAAACATCAAGTCGTGATTGATGAGCGGATCGTCTCGACAATGTTTTTACCATCAGCGGCATTAGTCGCAAAAGAAATGATCTTACTTCATGTTCAAAACTTAATACCTCAAACTTCAACGCTTAAATAATATAATCGTTGAACTTTATTTAAGTGTTCATTATTCAAGCGTTCATTTCATCCTTTTTTATATATTAAAACTCAATGATATGGGCATTCATTTTAAGCTATGAATGCCTATCTTCTATTGTTTGCTCTTGATGTTTTCCACTCTTTAGCTGGGTTATACTGCTTTATGCTTAGTAATAGTTATTGGTGTTCTTGGTGATAGCTCTTTGCTATTACTCTTTAATAATGCCGTTAAGCTTGTGTAATGCTTTGGTGTGAAATACTGCAAAAAAAATGAGTGATGACATTTTATTGTGCACTGAATGTGTTGGTGTGTAAGTCGCTGGTTTTTTTTATGGTATGAAAGTGTATTGCAATAACAAGATGATAATAATATATAGAAGGAATGATGTGTGAAACAATTCAAATATTCCCTGTTTAGCTGTTTGATTCTACTTTTGACAGCTTGTGGTGATACCTCTGATCCTGAGCTTAGCGCGAGCGACACGACCGAATCTCAATCTGGTACCACTCAACCGAATCCTGATCCTATTGGTGATGAAGAGGATGAGTCAAATTCCGCCTCGCTAACGGTACCCAGACAATTAATTGCTAATGCTTTTTCTGGCACGAGTATTGGACTGTCTTGGTTATCAACGGGAGGAAGTGTCACAATTTATCGTGATAATAAGAAAATCGCTGAGACCATGGAACATTTCTATGTAGATGAAAATTTAGAAGTGAATACACGCTATCGTTACAAAGTGACGACAGGAAATGTAAGAGATCCGCAAGAAACGGCTCATGTTGTGGCCAAAACATTAGTCAATGAGACCAATGAGGGCATGACAAATGGCGCTGGCACAGAGATCCTTAATGATCTCTTGATGAACTTCCCTGCTTGTCATATCAATAATGATCAACAAACGGCTATGGATGTTGCCGACAGTGATTTAGATGCATGTTTGAGTGAAATGCTCACTTTTAATAATATGGCGATACAATTAGAAGACTTAAAAGCATTTGCAGCTCGCGTGAGAAGTGAGCAGTCGCCAGAGCTGGTCGAGTTAGGGAAGCGCTTATTCCATAATAAATCCTTAAGTGCCAATAAAGATACGGCTTGCTCTTCTTGCCATCATCCGGCCATTGGCTGTGGTAGTGATAATTTGTCCATGCCTATCGGGGTTAACGCGGTTATGTCAGATTTATTGGGTATTGGCCGTCAGGATGTGAGTAATGCAATCCCCATTGTTGCTCGTAACTCGCCTGCGACTTGTAATACTGGGCTGTGGAGTAAAGGTTTGTTCTGGGATAGTCGAGTCGCGATGGTTGAAGGCGCTTTACAGACAGATTCACAAGATGTGACCGATAAAACGATAGCAAGAGTTGGGAATAATAATACGTTAACCTTATTAATGGCTCAGGCACATTTTCCGGTGACTAATGCCGAAGAAATGGGCAATATCGCTGATTTTGGTTATGATGAAACGGATCTTGCTCAGCACACTGCTTACAGAGAGAGTGAGCTGGTTTCAGCATTAGATCCTCAAGCATGGGGGACATTATTTACCTCTGCTTTTGGTGATCCTAGCATTGATTTTTCCCGTGTGTCAGCAGCGTTAGCCGCTTATCAATCTGTTCAACTGTTTATCGATAATCCTTTTTTTGATTATGTGGAAGGTGACTTATCGGCGATAGACAATGATGAGAAGCGTGGTGCAATTACTTTTATGTCAAATCGTTCCGGTTGTACATTTTGTCATTCAGGCGCGCTATTTAGTAATGAAGAAGTGTCGGCGGGAAATTACCCACAGATCGGTGTTGGCATTGAATCGACTGGGGCGGATCTTGGTGCTGAAGGGCCAATTCCCAGTGCTGATTTAGCGGTAGAACCTAATAATGTAGGCTTCTTTCGAACGCCTTCGCTATTAAACGTGGCAATCACAGGCCCTTGGGGACACAATGGGCAATTTGGTTCGTTAAAGCGCAATATCGAGCATTATCGGAATAATGCAGCCTCTATTACACAATACTTTGACAATGAAGAAATGTGTCAACTAGAGCAATTTAAAACATTAGCCAATTGCGCTGAACGATTGGCACCCAATGGTTTGATGCATTCGATGGCCATTTTTAATGGTAATGAGAGCTTCATTCAGGAGATTGATGATGCTGAAGTGGCGTTGATAGTGAAATTTTTAAAGACCTTAACGGATCCCGACGCAGCCAATACACAGTCTAATGCTATTCAAGGATTAATTCCTGTTCGTGATGGTGGGCCGGATGGTCACCAACTCGATGCCATTGATATCAATGGTAATGCACTATGAGTGTGTGAATGCCAATAATAATGCTTGAATTTGGCTGTGATGCCTAATCAATACCGTAATGCATGTATTGAATATGTTTACGGTATTGATGTCATCTAATAGACTTATAGCCATATATATTGACAAAGAAAGAGGCAGTTTTCATTTGGCTTATTTAAAAGAAACTATCATTGGCTCGAAACAAGCCTGTATTAGGCCGAGTACTCGCGGTTCAAGAGGCAAGTTAGATGCTCTGCTTTATGATGAACTTTTTGAAATACCCACCACTGCGTTTGATATTGAAAAGGGAAATGAATGATGAAGCTTTATCAAATCAGTGATTGCCATTTAAGCCTTACAGATAAACAGATTGAAGCGAATTTAATACGTGTATTACAGCACATAGAAGGTCAAGGTGACGGTGATATGCTGCTGATCACCGGGGATCTTGTGTCTGAACCCTCGGTTGAAGTGTATATGAAATTTAAAGCTGTCATCGAAGCCCATGTCACGATAGACCAAATTTATGCCATTGCCGGAAATCATGATGATTTATCACTCATGCAACGAGTGTTTCATCACAGCAAGATTCGAATTCAACCTAAGGTGAAATTGATTAATGGCATTTGGCTGTTAATGCTTGATTCGAGTTTAAAACCGATAACTGGTATGCCTTTGGGAGCAGGTCGAGTATCAAAACAAGCTTTAGCTCAGCTTAAAAAAGAGACCCGCAAGCATCCAAGTGTGGTTATTGTTCATCACCCAGTACTCAATGTGGGGGCACAGTGGTTTGCTCACATCGGCATTGAAAACCACCAAGCTGTCATTGATGCGGTACACCCGCAAACATTGGCAGTGATCAGTGGTCATGCGCATCGCTATTTTCTTGAAAATATCAAAGGCTCAGTGCCACAAATTGTCTGCCCAGCAACCTCATATGGGTTTAATCATGATTGTGATGAGTATGAAAGAGAAGCTGTGATTGGTTATATGGGTTATCGATTTGATCCCATAAGTTGTCAATTGAATAGCCAAGTGTATATTGTCGACTGATTGTACTCGATGATTCTACAAGTGTTTATACTATGTTTATAACAGGCTGATTTTGACATTTGAGCTTCATTCATATCCTAATTTGAATCACTTTTTACATTTTTCAGGCATGTTTCTCATGCCGCCCTACTAATTTTACCTATACTTGTTTTTTGTCTTTCTTTTTAAGGATTGATTGACAGTATGAATGATTTTCGAGTTGAAAAAGACAGTATGGGAGAGGTGAGAGTCAATAAAACGGCACTTTATGGTGCGCAAACCCAAAGAGCCATCGATAATTTTCAAATCAGCGATTTAATGATGCCCCGTGCTTTTATTCGTAGTATGGCCCTCATCAAGCAGATCAGCGCGCAGACTAATCTCACATTAAAGCTCATTGAACCTCACATTGCGAAGGCGATAGTGGAAGCGAGCCAAATGATCATTGATGGGCAATATGATGCTTCTGATACCCATTTTCCTGTGGATGTGTTTCAAACCGGCTCAGGTACCAGCTCAAATATGAACGTGAATGAGGTGATTGCGGCATTGGCCAGTCAACAGGCTCATTGTCCTGTGGATCCGAACGATCATGTTAATATGAGTCAAAGCAGTAATGATGTTGTTCCAACGGCAATTCATATCAGTGCTGCGCTTGCAATCAATAATGATTTATTACCCGCTTTAGCGCATTTAGATTCCTGTATTATCAATAAAGCTCAGAGTGTGAAGGAACATATTAAAACGGGACGAACCCATTTAATGGATGCGATGCCTGTGAGTTTAAATCAGTCGCTTTTATCTTGGTCGGGGCAATTACAGCATGGTAAAAGGGGATTGGCTTCGGGGCTCATTGAATTATTGCAATTGGCGCAAGGTGGAACCGCTGTGGGAACAGGCGTTAATGCCCATGTTGATTTTGCGCCGCTATTTTGCCAGCTTTTGACAAAAAAAACGTCTTTAGATTTTATGCCCAGTGCTAATAAATTTGCGTTAATGGCAAGCCAAGATGTGGCGGTCACTGTCTCTGGCCATTTAAAAACCTTAGCGGTGGCCTTATTGAAAATTGCCAATGATTTACGTTGGATGAATTCAGGTCCTTTATCGGGCCTGGGAGAGATCTCGCTAACAGCAGTACAACCGGGTTCGTCCATTATGCCGGGAAAAGTCAATCCTGTGATCCCAGAATCGGTGGCAATGGTGGCAGCGCAGGTGATAGGTAATGACACGAGTATTACAATTGGTGGGCAATCGGGTAATTTTGAACTGAATGTAATGTTACCTATGATTGCATATAACTTATTGCAAAGTATAGGGCTATTGAGTAATGGCATGCGCTCTTTAGCCGATAAAGCCATTGCCGATTTTACTGTTAACAGTGGCAGGCTCAATGAGCAATTGGCAAAGAACCCCATTTTGGTAACGGCATTAAACCCTATTATTGGTTATCAAAAAGCGGCCAATATCGCCAAGAAAGCTTATGCTGAAAAAAGGCCTATTATTGATGTTGCTGAAGAAGAAACCAGTTTGTCACGCACTGAACTAGAGAAGTTACTCGATCCAGCTAAGCTGATACGAGGTGGCCTTTAGACAAGTAGTGACCATACCTCAAGAAATACCTCAAGAAATACCTCAATAAGAGCGTACGTAAAAAGGATTGAATATGAAATTACAACGTATTTATGATCCCGAGATTGAAGCAATTGCAAAAACGCTACCTTGTTTTGACTTTTCTGATCCTAAAAAGGTCAGGGAAATGTATTCTCAAATGAAGCAAATGCTTCAAGATCAAGGTATAGAGCGGCCGACAGATGAAAATATTGAGGAAATAGAACGCACTATTCCTGGGGCTAAAGGCGCACCTGACATACCTATTCGTTTATATCGACCAAAGGCGGTACAAGCCCCTATGCCAGTGTTGATTCATTTTCACGGTGGAGGCTTTATATTAGGTGATTTGGAATCCGATCATCCTCGCAGTTTAGTCATGGCCGCTAAAACACAATCTATGGGGGTGCTGGTGGATTATCGACTTGCGCCAGAGCATCCTTTTCCAGCTGCGGTTGAAGATTGTTATGCCACTCTAGAATGGGTATTTAACAATGCCAAATCATTAAATATCGATCCCAATCGCATTGTCATTAGCGGCGGGAGTGCGGGAGGAACGCTAGCAACTGCTGTGTCCTTAATGGCACGAGATAGAAAAGGGCCTAATATATTATTGCAAATGTTGCTGTATCCAGCGTTAGATAATCAAGCAGAAACCGAGTCGATGAAAAAGGGAGAAGGACTGTATATTTGTGATAATAGCAGTGTGCGAGCCGTTTGGGAGCATTATTTGGGAATGTCACATTTAAAAGCCGATAGATTAGAGAAAACTCATAATGGTGTTAATTATAATGGAGTGAGTGGTCATTGCTTAGGTGGAAGAGATTTAGAAGATGATTTAACGCATATATCGCCTTATGCCGCGCCAGCCAAGGCGAAAGATCTGTCAAATCTGCCTCCTGTTTATATGATGACTTGTGAGCATGATGCGTTAAGAGATGAAGCCATCTTATATGCCATGCGGTTAATGAATGCCGGAGTGCCCGTTGAGTTACACAATTATGCTGGAACGGTACATGGATTCGATTTTCTCACGCCATCATCTTTATCCGATGAAGCGATCGAGGATTGTGTGAGGGCATTTAAGCGTGCGTGTCAATAAGGAATGAGCGAGTGCTGAGTAAGCATTGAGTGGTATAATCTTGAGTTGATGAATATTATTGATGGTTAAGGAGGGGGCTGTTTACTTTCCTTTTTTATTCGATAATTCGTCGCTGTTCACATGTGTGCGATTGAGATAATATATTGTTTTATAAATAAACTACTTAGATTATAAAGAGTTGATTATAAAAAGCTGATTATAAATTGCCCGCAAGCATTTTTCATACCTTCTATTGTCGAATGAGAGGTATTTAAAATGGGCACAATAGACACTGATTTTTGTTGTTTTAGAAATTGCACATGGCTGTGAAAGATTTTGAATTCATTGTTGATGGCTGGGCATCTAAAAGTGTGTAAGTTAGTGTGACAGTCAATATTAGGCTGGTTACTGGTAAGATTAAGTTGCATTAATTGATGCTTATTTTTATGGAGAGATCCAGTAGGTGTGCGTGCCGTGTTTTTGATGGTTTGATTATCATAAGTGGCACAATTTAATGCTGATTGCTTTATATTATGCGGTGTAAAGTGTCCCTTTCGTATTATTTGTTCCATCTCGCTATGCTCTTTACTGGGCCTTCTTTTAAAGTCATAGCAAAGTCCTGTAAACATGATGGTAATCGACAGATTAACAATAGCATAACGACTTTGTTTGAGATCCACACTGAGTGCTGGAAATAACTCTCTTCCTCCACCTTTTAAAGTATTAAGCTGTTGATTAGTGATGATTGGCATAATATTGTCCAACTGATTTATTCAATAAATTTTATAGGGTAAAAATGGATGACGATGCTTTACCAAGGTACTTGTTCAGAGCCAATGTCGAAAGTTATTAATCTTCATTAGATAGGAGAAAGTTAATGTTTGTGTTAACCATAACTCTTTTTATTCAATAAAAATATTACACTCTATTACAGAGATATAAGTAAAGAGATATAAGCAAGGTGTTATTTAACAATAGGCCGTTCAGCTTTTGGCGTGGCGTACCAGTATCCCAGTCCCATAAAGATAACGCCTGATAGCAGATTCCCGAGGGAGACCCAAAATAAGTTTCGCACTATGCCGAAAAGTGTAAAACCGGTTTGATGCTCACCAAAATACGATAGGGCAAAGAGACTCATATTGGCAATGGAATGTTCATATCCACAGCTGATAAAGGCCAGTAAGCACCACCAGATGGCAATAAACTTGCCAGTGCCTTCGGTGCGTTGACACATCCAAATGGCCAGGCAGACCAGCCAATTACATAAAATGCCTTTAAAAAAGAGCACTGTGATAGGAGAAGTGGTTTTTGTCAGTGCGACATGGTGAATGAGGCTTTCTGAATTGACGAGTAACTCCCCTCCGCCAGATAAGTAAAATAGCCCTGCTACTGCAATCGATCCCAGTAAATTATAAATCCAAGTTTTTGGTAAAATGCGAATACTATCTTTCCAATGGATAGCACCCGTTTTTACTCCAAAGGTTAAAAACATGGTATGGCCAGTAAAAAGTTCAGAGCCTGCAATAATGACTAAGGTTAATGCCAGCCCAAAAGTGGCCCCCATGACAAGCGGCCGAAGGGGTGGGGAAAGGGGATCGCCTAAAGTAAATACTAAGATAATTGCGAGCCCAATGTAGGCACCTGCCATGGCGCTACTTACCATGAAACTAAAGGGAGACGTCTTGTTTAATGCCACAATACGAACGGCATTGGTTGAACATTTTTCTATCGTGTTGGCGTACATACGCAAGATCCGTCATTAAAATGCAGCGGGTTAATGATTTAATTATATACCCCTATTTTGCAATGTATGGGGAGCTGGAAAGTCTGCCGGAACGTTTGCCAAATAATGATGATATTAATCAACGTCTCATTAGATACTATGAGCAAAAACGGTGCGCTAAAATGTCATGTTTATTCACTTATTGTGACTCTGGTACCGCAGTTATTGTGGTGTGACTTTGTAAATGTGTTAACTGCCTGACTAACAAATATAAGACAGCGAATAAGGATAAATAAATCCAGCCTAGTGAATGCAGTGATGACCATTGTAGCTTAGCCAAGGTGGCAGTAATGATAGCGGTACCCACCATTTGAAACATTCCCGATAGTGCAGCCGCCGCGCCAGCTTGATGTGAAAATAACGCCAGCGCTCCTGCCATTGCATTGATGAAAATGAGAGAAACGGCGAGTCCATTTAATGCCAAGGTTAATAATATGGCACTCAGCGACTGGATATGAAAGGTATTTTGTAATAACAATGACAAGCCAACCATGGCTAAAATGATCATGCCGACTTGAATGAATGTGTTACCTCTTACATGGGTGGATAATCTATTTTGAATAAGATTACCCACTAAGAAAAAACTGGGCTGAACCAGCATGAAATAACCGACGGCTTTGGGGCTGAAACCAAATTCATTAGTGAGTAAAAAGGGCGTGTTTGCCAAGCAGAGTATCATGGCAAGATAGCCGATAAGCGTGGTGATAGCATAGCAAATGAAAGGTTTATTTTTTAACACATGCGCATAATCGGCCAGTATAGTCCACAAGGAGAGTGTCGATTTGGGTTTACATTTGGCTTGTGGGGTATGATGGGGGGGAACATTTTTGTTGGTTTCTGCCATTTTAAAAAAAATGAGCAGTAATAAAATACCGCTATATAAGGTGAGAAGCATGAAATTACTGCGCCAGTCAAAGGCTTCTTGCATATATCCACCCAATGTTGGTGCAATGACAGGGGTAAAAGAAGCGGCAATGGCCAGCATATTGATGGCTTTTCGTAATGCTAGCCCTTGAAAAAGATCCCTTAATATTGCACGGCCGAGTACTGAAAGCCCACCACCTCCAAGCCCTTGTAATAATCTAGCAAGCAGTAATTGATCGAAATGATCTGCACAGACGGCGAGAATACTACCACAAGTTAAAATACTGATACTCACTAGCAACAATGGCTTTCGACCAATGTGATCGGATAAGGATCCGTAAAATAACTGTGATAGACCAAAGGTTAAAAAGAAAACGCTCAATGTGAGTTGAGTGTTACCCACGCTTAAATGCCATTGGCTTGAGATGGCAGGTAGGGAAGGAAGGTAAAGGCTCACGGCAAGCTGTGAGGCGACAACGCCTAATATGACTAAGATAAAGTTGAGGTTTCCAAAAGTTTGCTTCACATTGCGAACCTTATGTTGGGCCTGTTTTTACGTTAATAAAGGAAAGTGCGTATGCTAGAAAACGAAAGAACAGGTTTAATGTTTTTGAAGATGGGGTTATTATAATTTATTTCCTTTTGGATGATAATAAGGTGTTTAGGAAACTCATTGCGTCTTACTGGGAATTAATAATTCAAGAGTTATATCTTAATTGAGTTAATATTTGGCATAGGGTGATGAAATGGATTGGCACAAGTGTTCACAGAGTTTTATTCAAATTGTAGATGATCAAAGCTTTACCAAAGCGGCGAGCCATCTCTACACTTCTAGCTCCGCATTAAGTAAGCATATTAATTGGTTAGAAGAGCAACTTGGCGTACAACTTTTACAGCGAACGACACGGCGATTGGATCTAACCCTTGAAGGGGAATATTTTTATGAGCAAGCTAAGTCCTTATTAAATGACTGGCAAGCGTTAAAAGAAACAGTACGTAACCAAAGTGATGAACCTCGTGGAGTATTAACTATAGGTATTTCAGTTATCTTTAGTAGCTTATACATTGCCCCTTTATTACCTAGGTTACTGGAGCAATATCCAGATCTGACGATCAATGTCAAAACATTAACTTATCCCTTGCTATATCAAGTCGAAAACCTTGATTTATATTTTAGTCATAAATCCCCTGATTTTTTTTCGGTGAACATGGATCATCATGTGATAGGTCAGGCACATTTAAAGCTGTTTGCTGCACCGAGTTATTTACAGAAAAATGGAGCGCCGAAAACCTTAGCTGATTTATCTGAGCATAATTGTTTGATGAGTATGGGCAATGATACTCCTCAAGTTTGGGAATTTGACAATGGTGAAACGGTCGCCATAGGGGGGAATTTAATTTCCGATAATAGTACGACGTTAATTAAGGCAGCTGTTGCGGGCTTAGGGATAGTGTTTGCCAGTCCCATGGCATTTAATGATGAAGTGAAAGGGTCTTTAGTGCCAGTATTAGCGGATCATCAGTCCAAAACTTGGACGATTTATGCATATTATCCAAAATTAAAGGTATTGCCTTTTAAAACCCAATCTTTTTTAGATTACGTAGAAGATAAATTGAGAAGTGTTTTAAGCTAGGCTTGTCCTTATGTTAATGTCTAATCTTATTGGCATACTGAGTCAAAGAATTAAAAAGGAAGCAGCAAAATGGAATTAATACACTATCTCAACACTCACTTTTTAACGGAGGAAGTCCTGTTAGAAAAGGTGAATGTGAATTATTCAGTGCTGGAACAGTACCAATTAATGGGGGTTATGCCTAAGGCGTCATATCAATTGAAACTTGCTATACAGTGTGATTCATTTTTTGGTCAACGGGATGAAACACGCACTTTGCGTTATTACGCCAAAGGGTATGTTTCTTGGTTTCAGTTAGTGCAGACACTATTAAATAGTGAGGGAGGTGATAAAGAGGCGGTATATAGCGTCTTTTTTAAACGTTATGTGCAAGCCATTGATAAACTAAAGGGCTTAGGTCATGGCTTGGAACAGGGCAAAGTCGCACAGGATCTTCATTTGCACGTGGAACAAGAGTGGGTTCATTTCTTAGAGGGGACTTATGGTTTATGTACGCTTTCTGGTTTACCGGAAGATATTGCGGCAAAAGAGTTAGCCATAAGCCAAATCAATGGGTTGTCTCAATTAACATCACTCACCTCAGAGCAGCGTATTCAACTGACCAGAGCGGTTAATTTATTAGATGATGTCAGCGCACTCTTTGCGCCTCATGAAAGAGCAAGCAGCTCACGTAAGCGGTTAGTGGATGATATTCGAGAGGCCTATCAATTATCTGCTTAAGTTTACAGCTTGACCGACTCGCTTAAGAGAAGGCTTTTTTATTAATTTAAAACTTGTTGATACAAGAAGCTAAGAGAAACCTTTATCGGCAATATCAACAAAGTATGCTTATGTTTGTCCTTTTATCTTTTAAAAACGAGTCCTTCAAGTATCGGTGGCATTAGTGACGATATTGTGCAACGTTTGACTCAATAACTGGGGGTTTGACAGCATGACACAATGATCTGTGTCTAAGGTATGGATCTGACCCTTAGTGCGACTGGCAAAGCGTTTAGCTTGTTCTTCAAGGAGTCGTTGATCATATTTGCAAATAATGTAGTCTTGCTTGACAGACAATTGACTGGGGCTCATTTTGACTTTTTCTTCATAGGGCCCAATGGGTTCTGGAGTGATTTTCTGATAGTAAAATTGGGCTTGAGTCAGACTTAAGTTATTGAAATAGTATTTATACATAGTATCAAAATCCAGAGCAATACAGCGGGTGCTAGATGTTGAAGCCATGGTTTGATATTGAATTTGCCTGTCAGGTGGTAGTTGATCTAGCATAGACTCATTTTGATTTGGAATATAGGCCGCGAGATAGATGAGCCGATGGATCTCAGCGTGTTTTGCACTTAAATCCGCCAATAGTATTCCCGCTGCTGAATGCCCAACAAGGGTAATGTTTTCCCATTCTAATGCTTCTATGGCATGAGAAACGGCATTGAGATAATCTTGCCGAGTAATTCGCGCTCTAGGGGTTTGATCATTGCCATGGCCAGGCAGATCGATGCTGTAGCATTCATGTCCCAGTTGGCAGAGGAGTGAGGTGACTTGTTGCCAACACCATGCGCCGTGACAAGCGCCGTGAATGAACAAGAAATGAGCCATGTTACCCCCCTTAAACTATTGTGGCCGTCTAAGTTTAAGCGTTTAGGTTTAAGTGCTTAGGCTGAAGCGCTTTTTAAGTGACGGCCAACTCTTTGATTAAGCATAAGCCTTAGCGAGCAAAATGCCAATTGACTTCACTGGCTAAAATGCGCTCTGACGCGATATAGTGAATAAAGTGTCCAGATGCGAGTTGTCTTTCTGCGGGGGGATTGAGCTCGACGTCATCCCCTGAGAGCATAGTTGAAATGGCGATGAGCGTCGCATTATTGTCATTTTTCATTTGTTGCCAGAGTTGCCCAACGGTAAAAGGGGGAACATTATCGGGGATCATCAATGAAAATTGTGTGGCGCCTGTTTGTGGGCTGAGTAGGTGATTAATGACTCTAGAGGAGCCTGGATCTTGCATTGAGCGAGCAAGTAACTCAGCTGAACGATTGCTGCCAGATTCAATATTTGGACAGTGTTTATTGAGTAAGACAGCATTTTGTTCATCATTGAAATACGCCACAATATGACAATCTGGTTTGACTCTAGGAGAAATGGCTAAGGCTGCCATTAACGTTTGATCGTCACTTTCGCCATAAATAATCACTCGATTCGCACCATTAACGCTGATCCGATTAAGTGCATCGTCATTAGAGAATGAGGACAGTTTGGCAAAATCTACTTGATCATTGTCTGGATAAGGATGGGTTTGTTCATCATCATTGACACAAATTAAGATTTGTCCATTTTGTCTGCGTTTATCTGATAAAATACAATCGACGAGCTTTCTTGTCCCTTTAGGGTGCCAACCGATAATAATGACATGATTGCTATAATGTGAAAAATTTCTCATACCTTTGATATTCCGTTCAATGAGTGTTTTTGTTGTGGCGATGATTTTGGCCAAAACGGAACCAAAAATGCCAATGCTTGCAGGAATTTGGTACCAAGCAACAAATTGTTGTCCGCCTAAGGTAACAGGTGACATATCGCCGAACCCTACTGTGCTGCCAACAACTGACATAAAGTAGAAAAATTGAGGTAATTGTACTAGCTGTGTTTCGCCTAATGCACTGAGCGCTAACCAACAAATAGCATAATGTGCAATGGAACCCAATAACAGTGACGGCCAACTGATTTTATGTAAATGCACTGAGCATAAGAGGTAGATCCGCCTAAATAAGTACATAGCGAATGTTCCCTATGGCATGTATTGAAAATCTAATATCCATTATTCTTGAGTATCCTTTTAGCTTAGATAGGCGAGCAGTTTAAATAAATTTCATTGAGATTGAAAGGGTTATAAAATAGCCTAGCAGCAGATGATATTAGCACCAAAGTATAAGGCCACCTTTGCTGATTTTTGATAAAGACCAACATTTTCGGAAGTCTAGCCTGATCCTGATTTGTTAATCTAGTCCTATTATAGAAAGTGAATAGGAGTTATAACGTGGGATTTGCCGATTTAGCATTAACATCAGGTGGCAATATCAGTGCCAGCGCATTGGATTGGGCCGCAAGTGACAGTAGCTTAAAACAAAATGTTCAAACGCTGGTATATAAAATGGATAAATTATTATTGAGCATATGTCCAGCCTTTGCTTGGCATACTCAAGAGTTTCATGAGACCATGGATGCCTTTAAGACTATGGTGCAATTTAAGCACTCAAATCCAGAACAGCTCGCTCAACAACAGCTTACTGATGCCGACTTAGTGAAAGCGTCGTTAACTTTCATGAAAAATATTCACTTTTTTGATTTACAAGCACAAGCGCCTGCTTTGATGAAGAATGGTGAAATGAGGGAGCTAGAAGAAGCGGGTAAGCAAGGACAAACTCAACATAAGTCACAAATGGCGATGGCGGTTAAGGCCAATGAGATGAGTGAGGATAATAAACTGACCTTTAGTTTAACCTTAGTGCCGGGAAAGGGTTCTGAGGAAGGGTTTGAATTTGCTGTCACCACAAAAGCGGCGTATTTGCTGATGCCTTCTCAATTAACCCAGTTAAAATCGCTCTCTTGTGACGATAATTCTAATGGCAGCGTTAATCTTATATTGGATCAGAGCTATGAACAGGCATGCCACCGACAAGAAGCCGATACACGAGCAGAGGCAGCGTTTGCCAAGCAAGCAATGGTACATGAGAATGGTGCCAAACTCGCTCAGCGAAAAAATGAGTTTGCTCAACTAAAAAATGAGCTTGCGCAACCTAGACAGGAAACTCAAGCAGAGCCTGCGATATTAAATCAACAAAGACAACAAGCCCAAACGGTGCAATATAGAGTGGCACCGATTGAAATGGATGATCAATTTGATGAGCCATTTGATGCGCCAGTCGCCAAGCCCGTGGGATTAACTCAGCCAATGCAGCATACCAGCATGAAAGATCTTATTGCTCCCGGCTGGGATGATGAGCCTGATGGTGATGACGATCTAGACAGTTTAGATGGCGAAATGCGCCAATCACCAATATCAAAGATGGATAGTTTGGATCGGGCTGGCTCTCCATTTGCGTTTAATGTGCTAAGTGAAGAAAATTTAACGACTCAGGTCAAGTTTGCTACTGGAAGCCATGTGTTAGGTCAAGGCAGTCTTGATGAGAGGGTAGAGCGCCATGATGTTAATCAGCCTGCTAATGGATTGAGTATGAATGCCAATGCAGGTTTTGTTCAGTTAAATACACAAAAAAGTGTCGCTTCACACACTGAGCCATCCATTGAGCTGAATATGGGCAGTAAGGTTAACCTTGAAATGAACGAAATGGATGATGAAAATAGTGCCGATTTCTCATTTGCTAATAATCAAGCAATTTCAAATTCGTCTCAATCTGTTTCCATCGGTGATCGGGTTAACGCTCATCCAGAAATGGTAGAAATCGAAAAAGCGCCATCTCCTAAGTCCATAGATATGGATATTTTTTATCAAACTGAGGCTTTTTTAAATTCAAAAGCGTCATGATACAAAGGGCATAACACGAGATCACTCTGATAATGCTTGTGCATATGAGTGATGATTAAGTATGCCGCCTTATGAATGGTTAACTATTGGCCGAGCTTAGCTCGGCCTTTTTTATGTTTATATTGCTCATAGAAAGCGATATTGATTAACATCTTGTGGTTGTATCTTGACTTTATCTGGATTTTGATTGGTAGCCAGAGTCATATTGATCGGCGTTAAAGAGCGAGAATATTTGATAGACAAGTTTGCTAATGCTTAAAAACACAGGTAAAGTCAGTGGTTTTGCAAAGATAAAATATCATAAAAAAAAATGGGCTGGTGCCTGTTTATTCCTAAGTGAAAGGTAAAAGGTGAAAGTGCGGCTTTTATTTAGGAATAGGCGTGCTAATGGCTATTGCTCTTTTGACTAAAGCGCGAATGACTTGCTAGTACGCCAAATCATTTTACTTAAAGTATAAGGAATTTTACGTGTTACATACTTTGATGGAGTCTAAAGACTTTTTGGCTTTTACACTTGCCCAACCTAGTACAGATCCAGTGACATCATTTTCTTTTGAGTTAGGGCAACATACTCAGGTTGAGGTATGGGATCGCGGCGTGATAGTGTTTGAACCGCTTGAATCTTCTGGTAAAGACATTGTGCTTTCCTGCGCTGTTCATGGTAATGAAACGGCGCCGATTGAGCTATGTAATACATTGATTAATCGTTTGTTATCTCAAGAGATCCAAGCGAAGCAGCGTGTCATGTTTCTCATCGCTAATCCCGAAGCGATTAAGTTAGCGCGGCGTTTTGTGGATGAAAATTTAAACCGTTTATTTAATGGTGGCCACGCTAAAGGGGATAAAGTGAACCCTGAGCGAGAAAGAGCAAAAAAGCTTGAGGGCTATGTGGCGCGTTTTTATACGCAAACATTAAAGGGTCTAAGGTTAGATGAAAAGGGGAAGGATGAGTCGTCTAGGCCTCGTATTCACTATGACTTGCACACAGCTATTCGCGCCTCTAAACATGAAAAATTTGCTATCTATCCCTATTCGCCAAATAAAGCATACAGTAGCGAGCAAATCATGTTTCTCGCTCAATCTGGCATAGAGACTATCTTGTTTCATAATGAACCGACGACGACATTCAGTTATTTCTCGGCTCATCATTTTGAGGCCCATGCTTTTACCATTGAATTAGGCAAAGTGTATCCTTTTGGACAAAATGATATGTCACGTTTTTCCCAATTAAATGCACGTTTAATCGGCTTAATTACGGCCCAGGATTTACCAATTCCGCCGCTGAACATGGCTGAGGTCAATTTATACCGTGTTGCCCGTTCAATTAATAAAGGCTTTGAAGATTTTCAATTTTCCTTTGATGACAATGTGGAAAACTTTACGGCTTTTGCAAAAGGGCAAGTACTGGCAACAGAAGGTGGCCAAAATATTGTCGTGGAACATGAAGTTGAGACCATTGTGTTTCCAAATGCTAAGGTGCCTGTGGGTCAACGTACCTTGTTATGCTTAGTGCCTGCTCAAGCGGATAAGATTGAGTAAAAAGTGTTCATTGTAAACCATTATATACATAGTAAGAGGAGCTCAGTTATTCCTTTTACTGTGATAAGTATTGATACACAGTTTACGTTAACGTAATGTTCTTATGGCGTATGATAATAGACTGGCATTTTGAGTGATTCGATGAAGCTGCCAGCAAATAACAAGAGCACAATATGAGCAACGCAAAAACCCAAACAGAAACGATCCATCGTGTCAGTTTTCTTGATAAAGATGCGATGTCGATCCCTATTCTTAAAATTCTTCAAGCCGATGGTACGGTTTATGATAAAGCGGTATTGCCTTCCATTGATCAAGCATTAGCGAGAAAAGTCCATGATACTTGTGTGTTTACTCGCGTCTTAGATGAGCGAATGCTAGGCGCTCAGCGTCAAGGCAGAATTAGTTTTTATATGACTTGTACAGGTGAAGAGGCGGCAGTGATTGGCAGTGCGGCGGCATTGGATGATGAAGATGTGATCTTAGCCCAATATCGAGAGCATGCTGCGCTGCGCTATCGCGGTTTTACCACTGAGCAGTTTATGGATCAAATGTTCAGCAATGGACGGGATCTCGGTAAGGGTCGTCAAATGCCCATTCATTATGGCAGTGCAGAGCTACATTATCAGACCATCTCTTCGCCATTGGCAACGCAAATTCCACAAGCATCGGGTGTGGCTTATGCTCTTAAAATGCAAAAAAAGCGTAATGTCGCCATTTGTTATTTTGGTGAGGGCGCGGCATCGGAAGGGGATTTTCATGCTGGCCTCAACATGGCGGCAGTGTTAAATGCACCCGTGATTTTCTTTTGCCGTAACAATGGCTATGCCATTTCAACACCAACGGAAGAACAATACAAAGGCAATGGTATTGCCAGTCGAGGCGTTGGTTATGGCATACATACTATCCGTGTGGATGGTAATGACATGTTAGCGGTAATGGCGGCAACCCAGCAAGCACGAGCCCATGCCATTAAGCATAATGCGCCTGTGCTCATTGAAGCCATGACCTATCGATTAGGGGCGCATTCTTCATCAGATGATCCTTCTGGTTATCGCTCTAAAGAAGAAGAAGCCAAATGGCAACAACATGATCCCGTTCAGCGGTTCAAGTTATGGCTTATCAATAAAGGTTGGCTCAATAGCGATGAAGACACGCAATTGTATGAGCAATATCGTCAAGAAGTCTTGAGTGAGTTGAAGTTGGCCGAAAAACGCCCTCAAATGCCGTTGGATGCCATCATTGACGATGTGTTTGATACGCCTACGCCCTTGCTGAAAAAACAGCTTGCTCATTTGAAGCAACACGTTAAGCAATACCCTAAAGCCTATCCAAAAAGTGCGAAGGAGCAATCATAATGGCGAAAATGAATATGCTACAAGCCATTAATTCAGCACTGATGGCTGAAATGGAAGCCGACCCTAAAATGTTGATCTTCGGTGAAGATGTGGGACATTTCGGTGGCGTGTTTAGAGCGACATCAGGTCTGCAAGAAAAATTTGGTAAAGAAAGGTGCTTCAATACGCCGTTAACGGAACAAGGTATTGCTGGCTTTGCTAATGGATTAGCCTCAAACGGTATGACAGCTGTGGCTGAAATTCAATTTGCCGATTATATTTTTCCAGCCTTTGATCAAATCGTGAATGAAACCGCCAAGTTTCGCTATCGCAGTGGTTCGCAATTTAATGTTGGTGGACTCACCTTTAGAACCCCTTATGGGGGAGGAATTGCCGGTGGGCATTACCATTCACAGTCTCCTGAAGCCTACTTTACCCAAACTGCCGGATTAAAAGTGGTGATCCCACGGGATCCTTATCAGGCAAAAGGGCTTTTATTGGCTGCTATTCGTGATAATAATCCGGTGATTTTCTTTGAGCCAAAACGCTTATACCGCGCCTCTGTGGGAGAAGTGCCCAGTGAAGATTATGAGATAGAACTGGGTAAGGCCGATGTGATGCAGACGGGGACGGATATCACCTTATTGGCTTGGGGAGCGCAAATTGAGATCCTTGAAAATGCGGCGCAGTTAGCCGCAAAAGAAGGGGTGTCATGTGAGATCATTGATTTACGCACTCTATCCCCTTGGGATGTGGAAACCGTTGCAAGCTCAGTGAAGAAAACCGGCCGATTACTCATCAATCATGAAGCGCCACTGACTGGGGGATTTGCGGGTGAAATTGCCGCCACTATTCAAGAAGAGTGCTTTTTATATTTAGAGTCCCCAATTGCCCGTGTGTGTGGCTTGGATACGCCTTATCCGCTTAATCATGAAAAAGAATATATGCCGGATGCGTTAAAGACCTTTGAAGCCATTATGGCGTCAGTGAAGTTTTAGGAGCTTGCAATGATTAAAGAATTTATTCTGCCGGATATTGGCGAAGGCGTGGTTGAATGCGAGCTGGTTGAGTGGTTGGTGAAAGAAGGTGACAGAGTGGTTGAAGATCAACCGGTTGCCGATGTCATGACAGATAAGGCTTTAGTGCAAATTCCAGCGCCTCATGGTGGGATCATTAAACAATTACATTATGCCAAAGGGGAGATTGCCAAAGTGCATGCACCTTTGTACTCAGTGGAGGTGAGTGATGGCGAAGCCAGCCATGAGGTTAGTGAGGTTGGTGAGATTAGTGAGGTCAGTCCGGCCCAGAATGAGTCTCTATCAATGACGGCTCATGTTGCTGAGGGATCTGATCCTGTGATACCCGTTTCTGTGAGCACAGAGCCCGTAAATACATCGCATTCTACGGGTGTCGTTTGGCAGGTTGAAGAGTTTTTATTGCCAGATATTGGCGAAGGCATTGTCGAATGTGAGCTGGTTGAATGGCTGGTGAAAGAAGGCGATATGGTGGTTGAAGATCAAGCCGTTGCCGATGTTATGACAGATAAAGCTTTAGTGCAAATTCCCGCCATAAAAAGTGGCCGTATTGCCAAGTTGCATTATCGTAAGGGTCAACTGGCCAAAGTGCATGCGCCGCTATTTTCCATAGAGGTGGCGGTTGAATCGACCAATGACAATCTTGCAGCCACTGAAACGAGTGCTGTTAGCACGACGAAAACCGCTCCTTCGTCTCAAGCCGTATCATCTGCCAATGTCGCACCTGAAAATGTCGCATCTGAAAACAGTTCTGAGCCCATATCCCAAGGTAAAGCCTTAGCCAGCCCAGCTGTTAGGCGCATGGCGCGCAGTTTAAATATTGATATTGCGAGCGTGTCAGGCAGTGGTAAAAATGGTCGTGTGTATAAAGAAGATATTAGTCGTCATCAAGCGGGAGAGGTGGCATCAATGGCTTCGCCTTCAGTGTTACCTGGTGCAGTACAACTGCCTACGTCAACGATTGCTAATGACACTGTGGCCCAAAATCGCGTCGAGCCTATTCGCGGTGTGCGAGCTGTGATGGCAAAAATGATGACAGAGTCGGTTTCCACCATTCCGCATTTTACCTATTGTGATGAATTTGATCTTACTGAATTAGTGGCGCTACGTGAAAGCATGAAAAAGCAACATTCAACGGATGAGGTCAAACTCACTATGATGCCCTTTTTCATGAAAGCTCTGTCTTTAGCCTTAAAAGAGTACCCAGATTTAAACAGCCAAGTGAACAGTGATTGTACAGAGCAAAGGTTTTTTACTCGTCACAATATTGGCATGGCGGTGGACTCAAAGGTGGGCTTACTGGTGCCGAATGTAAAAGATGTTCAGAATAAATCGATTTTAGCCATTGCAGCAGATATTAGTCGTTTAACAGCAGCGGCCCGCAGTGGCAGAGTCAGTCCCGATGATTTGAAACAAGGGACTATTTCTATCTCTAATATTGGTGCCTTAGGCGGTACCATAGCGACACCTATCATCAATAAACCGGAAGTGGCCATTGTAGCCTTAGGTAAGTTACAACACTTACCGCGTTTTAATGCGCAAGGTGAAGTGGAAGGACGGCAAATCATGCAAGTGAGTTGGTCTGGTGATCATCGAGTGATCGATGGCGGCACCATTGCCCGTTTCTGTAATCTATGGAAGCACTATTTAGAGCAGCCACAAGAAATGTTACTGGCCATGCACTAAGGCTTAATGTTTTTTGACAACCTGTTTTACATAAGCCCAAAGTGTCCTGAATGGCATTTTGGGCTTATTGCTAAGATCGAACTTTTATCTCCTTGTTGATTTTTTCTTCTGCTTTCGCTTCTCACTTAAAAAGAGTGTAAAATAGATAAAGTATTCCGTATAATCCCGCTAATTAGTTAAGTACGTTGGATCTTTCATGAACTCCTTTGATTCGCAATTAGACTCGGAATTAGTCGCGCAATTAGTGCCAAACGCTGAACCTATTCAGTATCCTTTTCCCCCAAAACCTGCGCCGTTATCAGATCTTGAACGAGCTGCGGCTAAAGCAAGAATTAAAGCCCTGCTGATTGAAAAAGAAGCGGTGTTGGTTGCCCATTATTACACCGATCCTGAAATTCAAGCCTTAGCCGAAGAGACTGGTGGCTGTGTATCAGACTCTCTAGAAATGGCGCGTTTTGGTCGGGATCACCCCGCTCAAACGTTAATTGTGGCGGGAGTGAAATTCATGGGAGAAACGGCGAAAATTCTCAGCCCTGAAAAGACCATTCTCATGCCAACGCTTGAGGCCACTTGCTCATTAGATTTAGGCTGCCCCATAGATACCTTTAGTGCCTTTTGTGATGCGCACCCTGATCATACTGTGGTGGTGTATGCCAATACCTCAGCGGCAGTGAAAGCCCGCGCCGATTGGGTGGTGACCTCCAGTATTGCCCTTGAAATCGTTGAGCATTTAGACAGCGAAGGGAAAAAAATAATTTGGGGCCCGGATCGCCACTTAGGCAGTTATATCGCCAAAGAAACCGGCGCCGATATGTTAATGTGGCAAGGTGAGTGTATTGTTCATGATGAATTTAAGGCTAAGGCGCTACGTGAACTGAAAATCCAGTACCCTAATGCGGCTATATTGGTGCATCCTGAATCGCCGGCCAGCGTTGTGGCTCTTGCCGATGCTGTGGGTTCAACCAGTCAGTTGATTAAAGCGGCTCAGACCATGGATAATGACACTTTCATTGTGGCCACCGATAAAGGCATTTTTTATAAAATGCAGCAAGCCGCGCCAAATAAAAACCTTATTGAGGCGCCAACAGGCGGCAATGGAGCCACTTGTCGAAGCTGTGCTCATTGCCCTTGGATGGCGATGAATGGTCTTGTTGCCATCGAAAATGCGCTTAAAGATGCCCCAGCTTTCAAAGAGCGCACAGTGAATGACGAAGGAGCAGAGCAGCAGCTTGCTATTGAGTCGCAGGTGTCACCCCATGAAATCTTTGTGGATGAAAGTTTGCGCCTTGATGCATTAAAGCCTTTGGATCGTATGCTGGATTTTGCCCAAACCCTAAATATGAAAGTCAAAGGAAACGCATAAAGGCGAGTATTAGCATGATCATAAATGCCTTTATTTCGGCTTTTATGGTCAATAATTCACTTGTTTGATTAGCAAATGCGCAACCGTTTGAAAACCGTATTTTTTAGCTTGACCCAAGCCAGGCTTTTGCGTAAAGTACGGCTCCGTTAACAGGGAAAAGCACACAGAAAGCGAAAGCACACAAAAAAAGTGCGATAGATGATGTGCGATAAAAATGCACTGCTAACAAAAGATATGAATAAAAAATGGTGAGGTGTCCGAGTGGCCGAAGGAGCACGCCTGGAAAGTGTGTATACGGAAACGTATCGAGGGTTCGAATCCCTCCCTCACCGCCATTTTTGTAAACTCTTTTATAAAAGAGTGATAAAAAACTTAGAAATGTAAAGAGTTTAGAGAAAGCGACCTAAGGGTCGCTTTTTTGCGTTTTCATGATACAACGTTTTTAGTGACTGCCCGTTTCGATCGCGATTTTCCTAAATGAATGAAGTCATACCAATATGATTGATTACGTAATACCGCATCACTTGATGATGAAGATGCAAATAGATCTTTAGCAGATATAAGCCATTGGTTATACCCTTAGCTGTAGGCATGTGGGATTGATTAATGGCTTTTTAATCGAGAGGAAGTCAAAGTTAGGTGCAGTATCATTGGGCTGGTTTTTATTGAGTTTGATAGGCACCGACATTAATCATAGGGTGATCGTCAGTGCCTTATCAGATTGAATAAATTTAAATTAGAAGTGATTAATTCGATTCATCATAGTCACCATAAACGGCTTGGTATTCATCGTAAATGATTAACTCATTGTCATCGTTATAGTAGCCGACATTTGTCCACTCGACATCGGCGCGCAGCACGTGTTCACCAGTGATCTCAGCTTTAACGGTAAAGGTTTTATCATCATAGCTATTACGGTAGGTAACAGTGTAGGGATAGGTGACCTTATTAGAAACAATGGTGATTTCCGCTGCGGTAGCGGTTTTGGCTTCAACGACTATAGGGGTTGACACCGTTTGGATTTTCGCCGTTGATTCACCACTGGATTTACCTATGGTGGTGGAGAAGGCATCAGAAATGACTTCATTATAGCTGTTTGACACACCAATGAAGGCATCAAATTTGACATCTGCGCTGATGGAATAGCCCATACTTTTAGTGATCCCCGCAGTTTCACTATAAGTGTCGGTATAACTGGCGGTCTCATTATATTGAAAACCGAGTGTGAGCGACTGATTGATGTTAGTGTTATTTCTGCCAATACCCGTTTGTTCGGTAACGAAAGTTGGCTCAGAATAAGTGACTTCACTGATATAGTTAGGGTCAAAGTCTACACTGACTAGCTCTAAATCGATCAATCTGTCTGAGACTACACCCAGTTTATTAATGGAGTCTTTGAAGTAGCCATAAAAGCCAATCACACCGCGGTTATCTGGGGTTGACCAGCTTGTGACTTTGCTTCTGCTGTCGCTGCGGCCTTTTCCTATGCCTTTGCCTTTATTAGTGGTCAAGTTGATGCGAGTGAGGCGTTTCATGCTTTTATTGCTCAGCTTATCTGGCGTCGCATAAAAGGTGCCGCTGGTGATGTATTCATCGTCATCCAATGTGGCTGTGGTTTTTTTACTGGTTTTTTTACCGATTAAGCTAGAGCCGCCAAGGCTGTACTCAAGTTCAATGCCATCGATATTCCAGCCATCTTCATAGATAGTAATTGAGCGGATTTTATTACCAGGAATATTGGCAGGATCATTTTTAGTGTTAAAGTAGCTGCCGTATTGTGTGCCAACAGAAGAGCTACTCATTGATTTTCTTAGCTTTTTATAATCATCTACACTGTCAATGACGACTGGAGTGCTATTACACAGGTTGCCAAATGGACACGTAGGAAACAAGGACTCTATTCCTGCACTGGCAGGTTGGCTGATGGTCAGTAAAGATAAGCCCAACAGGCTCGATGTGATTATATTTTTTTTCATCTTCATTCATCCCCGGAGTGTTCGTTCATCAAGCAAATAACAATATTGTTAATTTTTTGAACGAGCAAAAGTTTAATATATTGTTTTAAAAGTGTGTTACCTTGTTAGTGTTTTGATTAGTGTTATTGGATCACACTGTATTCAAGGCATTTTTAATTTATCGATACAGTTTTTATTTTTCAAATAAAAACTAAAAAATATTTAATATTTAACTTTTTTTTAACTATCAATGGTTTTGCTTTAATATTAACCTGGTAAATAAACATTTGTTTGAATTTTGGTTAACTCAAGGTGAACTTTGGTGTGGTTTAATGTTGTATGATTATGTTATTTATAACATAAATGAAGTCATTTGTTGTGCTGGTGATCATGAGCACAAGGGATGAAAGGCCAATTTTATTCTTTTCTTTGTTGAAATAAGGTAAGTGAACGAAAGTCTATTTAAAATTATTAATTTAACTTATGATAATACAAAGGTTAACAATTATCAACATTGATTAACTCAAATGTAAATTATTGACTTTTTACTCTATTTTCATGCCATTAGGCATAGGTTTGATGGGGAGAATGATTGAGAGAATGTCTGTATCGATTAAATTGATTGCTATGAATATAATTCAACCAATAAGGCTGGTGAGAGCAAATAACCGTTTTTATGTGTCAATAATATCCTTGGAATGAGTCATAAAATAAGCATGATGTAATAGAGTGTAATACTTCTTATGTAAAGCCACTGCTAATCTATTCTGATAATCCTTTCGATTTAATTGATTTAACTTAATAAACCGACTTTAAAGGTGAATGACTATGTGCACTAATTTTTCTATCACTGGAATGACTTTGGATCCCAATAAAAACATTCCAATTATTGGACGTTCAATGGAATTAGGCCCGAACTTAAAGTCTGAGTTGTTTTTTCGTGGAGCAGGTTTTGATTACATTCAAGGGGCAGCGAAGGAACTGACTCCTTATAGTCTTCCTAGTGATGAATTTGTTATACGAAATGATATCACTAAAATCAATGAAAAATTATATAGCTGGCAAGGTAAATATGACTTTGTTGCTATGAATGGTTTTGAGGCATCCATAGTTGAAAATATTGACGTATCAGAGCAGCTGGCAAATATCGCAACGAATGGCATGAACAAAGAAGGGTTAACCACAGGGACTATGGTTTTAGCTCAGTCTCAATATCAAGAACCGCTTAAAACAAATGGAGAGTTCGTCGATTGTAAAGGAGTGATCTATTATCCTAGCATTACGACGTGGATTTTATCGAACTGTGGGACTTGCCAAGATGTGATTGATGGCCTCGAATACGATAAGCTTGTCGTTCATGCAAATGGTTCCAAATTGCTAGAAAGTAAAGTGTCAAGTGAAGATAAGCTCTTAGTCGCCAGTCCTTTCTCTACTATGCCTAATGCGATGAAATTTCATTTCCATGTACAAGATGCTCAAGGTAACGCCATAGTATTGGAGTATGTGAAGGGCAAACTCACTATTACAGATCTCAATCCCATTGGTGTATTAACCAATGATCCCTTAATCGCCTGGCAGCAAGAAAATGTTATTTATAATTATGTCGATGTGATGCCATTTAATTTCCAAAATAATGCCAGTCATCCGGCCATGCCAAGTACAGAAAAATATCAAAATGCAGCAAGCAGATTTGAGTGTTTTTCTTATGCCCAAGGTACAGGCTTTTCTACATTACCAGGGAGCTCCACACCCCTTGACCGTTTTGTGAGGGCAGCAATGATGACAAACTTTGCTTTTCCTGTGTATCAGTTAAGTAATGAAGAAGAGATCTTAATGGCAAATTCAGAGGGGTTGAAATATAGAAAAGAAGCCCTTAGTCAGGACATTAAAGTGGGTAAAGAAGATGCCTCTACTTTAGCTTTTCATGTTTTAAATACCGTCGATATTCCTCAAGGGACTAGCCGAGATGCCTCCGGTGAGTGGGTTCATGATTATACACAATGGGTAACGGTGTCTGATTTAGTAAACAAAAAGTTCTCTATGAGAATGTATGAATCGCCTCAAGTTTTTAGCCTTGATCTTAATAAATTAGATTTTAAGAAATTGGAGCAAGAAGCACCTTACAGACTCGATATTAGAGAGAAGTCGTTAGATATCACGCATAGAGTAAACGAAGGTCGCTAAATTGTACTAAATAAAAGTCATCTGTAACTTGTTCGTTTTGTAATCTTGATTTGCTAGTGACTGTGGAAGTTTAATTCCATCGATATTTTTACCGACTATAAGTGAGTCGATTAAAGGTGAGCAGGCCATAGTGATGCATAGTGGTGATTGCTATCGCTTCACATTTAGATCTTAAATATAAAAATAATGCTTGATGTTGGTACTTATGATTAATTGTCAATACTGAACAGTGTGGTTACCTTATGGGGTTGGTTTAGTATATCGCATTATTCATCGCTAAATGGGGTTGATGGCAATGAATAGCAGTGATCCAAATCACTATACCATGTGGATAATAACTTTAAGGATAAGTGATGATTAAATATAAGTTAATGCTTATTGCTGTAATGATGATGCCATTGTCTCTTATGGCAGGCACTAACATCTGGTGGAGTCAAGTGGATTACGTGTATCAACTGGATGATCCTCTGACATTTGAATTTAATTCCAATGTCACTCATAGTTGCGGCAGTGCACTCTATCGCGTTAAAAGTCCCAACGAAGATATTGCTAATCGTAAATTTGCCATTGTGATGGCTGCATTTAGGGATGAAAAAAATCTCGCGTTTTATGATAGCAAAGTGTGTGAAGGCAGCCGTTCTGTCGTTCAATGGGTGCGGATCACCAATTAAACGGCTTACTGCGTCATAAACAAAAACCAAGCGAATGCTTGGTTTTTGTTTATGACTTTAGTGTAACAGTGGCACTTTTCAATTGATCTAGCACACAATTCGATTTTTAAACTTACGCTTTGGTAAGGTAAAAGAAACAATAACACTACCTACATTCTATTTTTTGATCTTAAAGAAAAAAGAAGGTGAGTGTCTGGGAATATAGATATTGTAAATCAATAGCTTAGTGTAAATTCCTGATGTTTGAGTGAACCTTTATTGATAGCATGATAAATGAGCATGTAAGGCGTGCCTGTTTAAAGAATAGGTATAAGTGATAAGACTTAAGAAATGAGGGCTAAAGGATTGTAATGAAAGATTTCCACTTCATCAAAGGTTTCGCTGTAATAGCGGCATTATTTGCAGCCTTGTTGTATATGCTGGGTTATCTCAATGAAACGGCTTTTTTAGAAAAAATGGGTTTAAATCAGTTAGAGCTAAGGCCACATCCCAGTACTGCTATTATGTTGGGTTTTAAACTTATTTATGTAAAAAGTATTAAAATAGCCTTAATTATCGCCATTTTTGCTCCGTATTTATATATTTTGCTTGCTGGTACATTGAGCTTGTTGATGAAACAGGTCGCCTAATTCTTAATAATAAGCGAGATGATAAGCGTGGTGTTATTAATGGAGCAGTAATGCCTATTCTAGGTAGACTAAATATTCCTAAAGACAATTGGATTAAGATAGTCAATGAATTTGGTCAATTGTTTCATGGTCCTGTTGGTACGCTACAGGAGTTAAGTCATTATTGTGAGCATTTAGAGAAAAGGCGTCGGCATTTTTCTAAATGTTGTCAATCTATGCCGCTGGGCTAGAATCCCGTTGTATTTTGAGATTAAGAGGGCTCAGTTACAACTGAGTCGATAGCCTACATTTCAAGATCCACTCATGTCACCGATATCCCTCCATTTTACGATATTTTTATCAGTCACAATGTTAAAAGTAGCTTAGATTATGATTTGATGGACTCAGCGCGTTTAACCTTGATAAAATATTAGTTACCTCATTGATTTATTATCGATTAATCATGGCTGGCTTTGCTTTTTCTTTAAAGCAACGAAATTGCCGTAACCAATTAAGTCTAAGCTCACCAAACTGCTGTATTTCAGCCCAACCATCTTGGCAACTAGTTACGGCTGAGAACACAAGGAATAACACATCGACTAAATTATGGCGCTGGTTCACATGAGAACGAGGATCGTTAAGAAGTGACAAATGATCGAATAAGGACATAATGCTAAAAAGTGAGTTAATTTCATGATCTGATTATTATTATCGCAAAAAGTTCACTTCTTTTTAAGAGTATGATCCCGCCTTGGTGCGACTGATTGATGCTGAACATTCAGGGGAAATTGATCTCTTTTATTTTGATGAGTCAGGCTTTAGCCAGCAATCACATCTCCCCTACGCTTGGTCTCCAAAAGGTGAGCCATTAGCCCTGCCTTGTTACTCACGAAGCAAAAGGCTTAATGTGCTTGGCTTTTTAAGCCGAAAAGGCACGCTGCTCCATCACACGACAGAAAGCAGAGTGAATACCGATGTCGTTATAGAGGCGTTCGAACATTTTATCGATGTGCAGCCACTGGATAAATTGACTGTGATATATCTTGATAATGCGTCATTTCATCGCGCCAAGCGTTTTCAAGAAAAGTGTCATGAATGGCTATTAAAAGGGTTAGTCGTGATGTACTTACCCGCTTATTCTCCTGAACTCAATATCATTGAAATACTGTGGAAAAAGATCAAATATGAATGGTTATCTTGCCATGACTATATCACTTTTGATGCGCTTAAAAAGAGTGTAAAAAGCATCATGGATAATTACTCATCAAAATATACGATAACTTTTAGTTAAGCACTTAGAGCCGATTTTTGAGGTGTAAATCTTGAGTGATTGTATAAAAAATTAATTATGGATGTCTTGATAAGTATTTTATCAAAAAATAAATGGGTTATAAAAGTAATAATAAACAGGCTGCTCTTAGGCAAGAGGGTAAGATATTCATGGAAAAATAAAAAGCAGCGCATATCATCTATATGCGCTGCTTTTTGAAAAGGTGAGTATCACCCTATTAATTTTTGCTAAAGTTCATGGCCGGAATATCTCCAGTGATTTTCATGGGTTGACCCTTTGAATTATATTCAATATGTGAGGATAAATTGACTGTGTCATTGTAGACAAGACTTGCTTGGTTATCACCCGAATACGGGTTGTTAAAATCCAAGACATAAAGGCCACCACCTTCAGCAGCAATATTAAAAGAACCTGTCACACCATATGCTGCGCCAGTTTGTTTGGTGGCTTTAAAGGTTAGCGATTGTCCGGGTTCAATTAACTTATTAGGCTCTTCAGTATAACGTCCGTGCTTTAACTTTGTGTCGTTTATGTTCAGTACTAGACCAGTATTGTTGATAAGACTGACTTCGATAACTCTTTTCATCATAAAATCCTTATTATGTCATTGAAATACATAGAATGCTAGTTGTTATTTCGATTCGCGGTATTGCGACGATATAAGGATAGTAGGAAGTTAACTTAAAACCTATTACAGCTTATTACAGCATGTGAGCCATGCCCCAAACGATCTTGGAACAGCTATTATCTATTTATGAACGTGATGATGGCGATGAGATAACACGGCTAACGCACACATTCAGCTTCGCGATGTTGCTCAACCTTGTTATTTGAATAGCGGCCATCGGGAAGTATTTCAAAAATTGATATCAAGCAGTTGTTAGCAAATGATGATATATCAATTGAGTAATGCTTGTTTGCTTCAGCCTTAAAAGAGATAGGGCCGACGTTGCATGAGGAGAGTTTACTGCCGGATGCAAGGGAATAGTAGCCCATTAGCGATACTTGAGTGTCTTTAGGGACAAAATAGTCTCTGGTTTTAGGATTAATACCCATCCAGTGATTGGACACACTGCCTGCATTATGATAATCGGCACATTGGTCAGTGCCGGCGGTGTTGATGCTAAAGCGTCTTATTGGGCTGTAGAAGACGGAGCCGCCCCCTAATCTGTCACCAAAAGTGATGACGGGATCTTCTGATGAAGTGCTCTGATAGTGATATTGGGTAGCACACCCACTAAGGGCTCCTACCGCACATAACAAAAAACATTTCAACTTCATAATGTCAGTTTACCTTTTGTTCTATTTTATCTGTGAATATTGCCTCTTATCATACTATATTATTAATAATGTTGACCTTTTCAGGTGATTAAACGATGGAAATAACAACGATTTGAACCATTTGAAGCCTTGAATGCGTAACAAGTACTCGATGTTGTGGAAAGGGGGGATATACGCTTGATAAGCGTATTCCTCATATCGCTTCTTCTTCCCTTACTTTTCAATAAATATCGATAATGAAACCCATGGACCCCTTTATTTATGCTTCATTAATGCCATTGTCTATATGAGTAGTAAAGCACCTGTTAATTGATAAATTCAAAGAGTTGAGTTTAGGACTAAAGATGGAGTGAGTTGAAAAGGTCACTGTTGATCAGGATTGTTTTTTGGGTCTTCTGCTAATGGTTGTCATTCATACAAATGTAGAGCGTTTGAAGAGATGGCGATGAAAGTAATACTGGACTATGATTACCCATTAATAAGCGGTAGGTTTCACTTTCACTCACTTTCATTTTTACTTTCACTTTCATTTGGGCATGGAGCGCCAATGTAATATGAACCGGATCCTTTTGGTATGCTTGCTGAATATGTTAATGCTTCCTTTATCACAAGCCAATATATTTGATGAATTTGTGATGATTGATGAGCAGGCCACATTTATTAATGGCAAAGATCATCTTGTCTCTCCCGATGTCGATAATCATCCGTTAGATCATTCCTACGTTTTAAATGAGCGTGCAGCGGCACTGAGTGCGATGGCGGTGACCGTGGATGGCACTCAATATCAAGCTCAAATTTTACCGAAAGCGTTGGCGTTATTTGAGCAGGCTATTGCTGTGCTTGAGCGTCAGAATTTAAGACATTTGCTATTTAATCGTGAGCATCAAGGCCCTTTATTAGCATCTAAACAGGTTATTAATCACATTCCTAATGTTGTCATTGGTGATGATAATCGCATACAGATCACTGACACATTAATACGGCCACATGTGTATAACGGCCGTATTGATACGGGTTGTACGGGGACCTTGATTGATACTAAGCATGTTCTTACCGCAGGGCATTGTGTGTCTGATGGAGAAGGACATTGGTACAGTGACCTAAATTTTACTGTGGCGCAAAATGGTAATATTAAACCTTGGGGCACAACAAAATGGCAGAAGGTTTTGACAACGACAGCATGGCATAAATCGGGAAATTATGATTTTGATTTTGCTATTATTGTATTAGATCAAGCGCCTCATAGTGGTCATGCTGGCTGGGGAACATACCGCGAGGGGATATACAGTGTGACAGGTTACCCTGCTGATAAACTTTGGCGCACCATGTGGACGGATTCGGGAGAGATAGTCTCATCGACTTATCGTCTGTGTTATACACTGGATACTTCAGCAGGGCAAAGTGGCAGTGGGATCAAAGATGAAGCAGGCTATGTTCGTGGTGTTCATTCGACGGGATCAAGCAGTCAAAATTGTGGTATTCGCTTAACCAGTACAGTGTTTGCATTGCTTCAAAGCTGGATTGCCGCTAACCCTTAAAGGAAAATCATTCTCCATGTTGATGTAAGGCGAATGTAAACCGAGTTTAAATAAGGATTTATTGTGATATTTTGATAGAAATGTTCTTTTTTGGCAGCACAATCGTATTGTTTTTATTAGGATTGTGATTTTTCTGCTGAAAGGAGTTTTTATTATGTCGGAATTAGTGCTTCGAGGAGGAATACTCGGGCTCAATACCATTAGTGCCGCGACCATGGATAGAATACAGCATGGCGAAGCCGAACCTAAGGTGGTGCAAGCACTCGATTATTTGTCTGATCTGATTTTTCATACCGATCGTCTTAAAGCTAAAGCCGCATTGACGGTATTGTATTCAACGGCTGATATGACCTCAAAACAAGTGGCTTTTTCTGAGTTAAAAGCCTGCTGTAGAGCGCCAAATGCCTTTAGTTGTAGCGTTATTTCACGCAATGATGACACCTTTACAAAGGGAAATGATAGGTCTTCAGGGGAGAGTGATGCCATTATTTTGTTGCAAATTGAGATCGGCTTTGGTGAATATTTAACTTGGGTAAAAAAAGAAGGTGAAGATAACTATCAAGCCGCTGGCATTATGCATGCGAGCTTTAAAGAGAGTGACAACATGACGTTAGCCTTTCGTGCTTTTGGTAATGACCTATCGATACCCAGCAATCCAACAAGCATTAACATGAGTGTGTAATAATACGATTCAGAACTCCCTGAATGATGTGGATTGACCTTAAATCGTACCAATGATTATGAAATAGAAAAGAATGCAATGGCGAAGCGTGTCGCTGCCATTGCTATTCTTTTTGTGTGATTGAACTTCTTTGGTATGTGATTGGTATTAATGAAGTGTAGGAAAGACGATAACCAGATAAGCTGTTTTATTCATAGGCGTTGATAATTTTGCCAACTTTAGCGCCTTTGGCGATGTCTAACTGAACGGCTTGCTTGAGAATGATGTTTCCTTTGACGACTGAATCGGCGGAAATACGGATCATGTGCTCCGATCGCTCATGGCGTCGACCATGGCCAATAATGATGTCGCCTTCTATTAGCGAGGCATTATCTAAGGTGATATTGCCATTGTTTAATTCTGCATTGCCGCCTATGGTGCCATGGAACAAGTGTAGATCCCCATTATCTAAGCCGACGTTACCACTTACAACCGCGGCATCCCCCAGCTCTATATTCCCATTATTGCTATCGACATTGCCTCTGACTCTTACTCCTTTCTCAAGAATAATATGGCCATTTCTTGCTTCAATGCTTTTGGATGAGGCGCCATTTTTTAATCTGATCCTGCCATTATCTGCGGTAATATAGCCTGATTTTGCTTGCTCCCCTAAGATCACTTTGCCATTATAGGCGGTAATATTCCTGACTTCTTCTTTGGCTGGGATCTCAACGCTACCATTGTATTTATGGATATTCTGGGCAACCACATGAGTTGAAAAAAGACATAATCCTATTAAATTAATGAGTATTGTTGACATAGCTCGCATGTTCATTGGCGTTATTCCTTCAAGTGTGGAGTGAAAGCTGAGTATTGAGTTAGCTGGGTATAAGGCGTCAATCAGATATTTAATCGACTCATATGTGCTTGATCAGAATGTGACATGAGTTTACTGATTTTATACTTGTGGCTCAGTATAGTTAATCTTGAATGAGCTTGCTTTGTGTATCACAGGTATAGCGCCAAGCAATAGCGTCAGTTTGTTAAAGAGAATATAAAATTTTTATGGGACTTTTCAATTGCTTCTTGTTAATCAAGGTCATGGCTGATTGGATTTTGATATTCTACACAAAAAGCCATAGCGCAGAATGGCTAAGCGATTGAGAAAAAGCGACCTCAAAGTCGCTTTTTGGCTGCTTATTAGCTGAGTGTTATCAGCCTGAGTTTAGGTGTATTTGTCTCAGTGTTTACTCATCTTCTTACTCATTTTCTACAATGAGCTCCAGCGGTGTCACATAGAGATGAGTGAGATCACCGATTGGAGTGACATTAATATACTCTAAAGGGAGCCTCGCTTGAATATTAGAAGGTGAGTCTTGGGGAGTGGTCAATGTGTTAGTTGTGACAGTGACAGCATTGTATTCTCCTTCACCTTGACTAATAGTGGCAATGTCATCAATGTTGCACCAATTATCCGCCTCTTCTTGGGTACTTTCTTGGGAACTGACACACCACTGTGTGACGTCACTGACATTATGGATCGCCCCACTTTTCAAGCTAACATAGGCATATAATGTGGTTTCAGAATGAGTTGACATTGAGATAGTTTTCGCGACAGTGTCTTTATCATAGATCTCACCTTCGATATTCGTGATCCAATAAGCCGATAGAGTATCTTCAAGGACTGAGAGTGTGATTGATGCGGTTAAGGGCGTGGTACTTGCTGGCAGGAAGAAGGTGAGCTTGATTGTAATATCCTCACTCACGGCTACACCATAAGCTAAGCCTTTGGCATTGGGTTGATTACTGATCGTTATCATGTCAGTGTCGCTACTGCTCCAATAGCTGCTGCTGTGGTGAGTGATATCCTGCTCAGGTGTGTTAGCGTCCTCAAAGGTGGCATAGGCGCTTAATTGTAATCGACTCCCTTCATAAAGTTCCGCTTCATCGCTGATTGCGATGCGTATGCTTGTCGGTATGCTATCATTCACGGTTAAGGCGCTATCATCGAATAGCTCGATTGATTCAGAGCCCTGATAGAAGGCATTGGTGCTGCTATTACCGGCCGTTTGTGTATAAACCTTGTTATCAGAACTGATGGCCACGTCTTGTTTATCCTTTTCGGTAAACCAAGCCAGCTTGTTACTATTCGTCACATCTATGCTTGTATCATCATCAAATGTGAGTATTGCAGTGTAGCTTTGTTCGATGAAGGTACCTAGAATGAGTTCATCACTATTGACGTCGATGCTATTGCTGGTTAATGGGTCAGCTTCTGTAGTGTTTTCGTTCGGTGAAATGGCAATGGATGAGGGGGAGGCGGATGATACAGTGAGCTCAGTGCTGGCTTTAAAAGTCGTTGTTTCATCATCTTGATAGAAAACCGTTATGGTCGTTGGGCCACTGCTGAGTGCATTGACATAACCATCTTGGACTGTGGCAACATCCATATTGCTGCTATGCCAATGGACATCAGAATGATGCGTGACATCGACGCTCTCGCCTTCTGAATACCAGAGTGTGGCGGTATATTGAAATTCGCTAGTAAGGCCAACTGTTTGTGCTTCATCTGTGAGGGTGAGTTCATAAGGAATGACGTCAAGGATCGTGATGTCAGTGGTATCAGAAAGCGTGGTGTTTTCATCCAACTCATAAGTGGTGTTGATTTGGGCTGTGCCCGCCATTTTGGCTGTGATCATGCCTTGGTCTACATTGGCAATCGTTTGATCTTCACTGTGCCAAAACAGATCAGCATCCTTGGTGACATCGATGACGGTACCGTCACTGAAGGTTAGTTCTGCGCTAAGCTGTGTTTCACTGCCTAAGGGAAGATTCTGATTTTTTTCAACTATGCTGAGAGTGAGTGGTGTTGCATTGGTTGCAAGAAGGGGGCTGCTATGAGTGAGTGTGGTATTTTCGTCAATGCGATAAGTTGCTTGAATGTCTGCTTCGCCTTCGGTTAATACGCTGGCATTCCCCGTATCGTCCATTCTAGCTATATCACTATTTGAACTTGACCAAGAAAGGTTAGGATCTGTTGTGATATCTTTTGTCCAGCCATTGGAATAGGTAAGCTTTGCTGTATAAGCTTGTGTGGTATCGATGCCTCGATGTAAATTTTGTGGGGTGACCGTGATATAGTCAGGGGTTGCTGAATTAACTGTAACGCTAGCACTGGTCTGTAAAGGATCTTCAGTATCCATATATTGATAGGTGACAGTAATATTGGCGGTGCCCTCACTGACGGCAGTGACCATGCCATTGTCATTGACACTGGCTATATCTGTTGCATCAGATGTCCAGTAAGCATTGTTGTTATGGCTAATGTCTTGAGTGAATCCATTTTCATAAAAGAGTGTGGCTAGGTATTGTTGTTTGTCATTGACAGATAAAATCTGATTTTGTGGGCTGATATTAATACTCATTGCTGCGCTTGAGATCACAGATAAATCGGCTGTTACGGGATCGAGTTCGCCAAAGGTGGCACGGATCTGTGTTTCACCCACGCTCAGAGCCTGTACCACTCCAGGGATTTCACTGTCATTATTGATGCTGGCAATGGTGTCATTCATGCTAGTCAACTGAGTCTTAGTGTCTTGTGTGGCATCATAAACCGTACCATCATGGTAAGTGATGAGCACTGTGTAAGCCTGCTGGGCATAAATAGGTAAGGTTTTAGTATAAGGCAATAAACTGATGCTTTGCGCAGGGGTGTCCGTGACGGTGAGGGTTGCAGAGGCGGTTTGATCATGCAATGCAGCACTGATTGTGGTAGTCCCACTGGTAAGGGTTGAAACTAACCCTGATGTTGAGATGGTGGCGATACTAGGATCACTGCTTGTCCAGCTAATATTGGTATCTGAGCTTGCATCATAAATTTCGTTGCTTTCATATCTTATTAACGCTTGATACTGTATTTCAGTGCCAGTTGGCGTGTTTTGCTGGTAGGGAAGCAGGCTAAAGTCTGCGATCGTATTGGGAATGTATTGAATGGTGATGGTATCTTTGAGATAGTTCAGATCTCTGTATATTGCTGTAATTTCAGCCTGGCAAGGTTCAGATCCCGTCGGCGCTTGAAGCCTGTCTGTCGACTCTTGAGTATTGACAATGGAAATATCGCATATATTTTCACTAACTTCAAAAGCTAAGCCACTCCCAGTAGCCAGATTTGCAGTGGTTAAATCTTCTTGTTCGAGTCTTGTCGTAATGTCACTTTGGGAAAATGTGTGTATAAATGCACTGTTTGTTCCTAATGTCAGGCCTGTTGGCATAGTGTCGGACACATAAAGGTTAGCCGAGACACTCAGGCCATCGAGACTGGCGCTAATCGTGGTGGTGCCTTCGCTGAGTCCGCTAGCCTCCCCTAACTGTACCGTGGCGATGTCACTATCACTGCTGCTCCATGTGGCATATTGGGCTGCCGCGATTGTGGTGCCATCACTATAGTTGGCCAAGAGATCATAGGTCTGAGTTGAGTCTGGATAAATATAAGAAGAGGTGGGTGAAAGTGTGAGTGACATGAGTTCATTTCGTTGTGAATCTGCGTCATCGCAAGCACTCAGCATAAAAATAGATAAAAAGAAAATGAACCATTTAGCGATAGAAGTCATCAACTTATCCTTTAATGTATGAAACCCGTCATTGGGTACGGCTGATGTGAGGGAGATTAATATTAAGATTCGAGTGTTTTTTAATGTCAAAACGACATAAAGATGCCGAGCATCACACTTAATGAGCCAAAATCTTGGATTGTGTCTTTACCTGCATAATCTGTCACATTAAGATTTAAATTGTACAGATCATAGCGAGCCCTGAAATCCAGACCCATAAGTTCAAAGATCTGATAAGACATACCCATGGCAAAAGAGCCATTTAAGCTCGTGGCACTCTTAGATTCTATGTCAAATCCCATAATTGGGCTTTCTTTCCAATCGGCATAGGCCATACCTATCCCCGCAGAAAGGTGTAGGGATAACGCGTTTTGATCAAAGGTAAAGTCGTGTCTTATCCCTGTGGTAAAGAGATGAATATTTCTGTCCTTGTGTTCAAGTAAGGCATAATCAAGATAAGCTTGATAGCGATCGGCTAACATCTTCGCTGACAATAGGTTGATATTGTATGCGGCGCCACTGTTGTCATAGCGATATGAGCCATCAACCGTGCCATAACGTTGATCTTTACTGTTATAGGCCTTGCTATATCCTGCAGCGAGAGTGAGTTTATCAAGGGAAAACAGGCTGGTGGAGTTTTGGGCCATTTGTTGATCTGTTTGGGCGATGGCTTGACTCGACATGAACAGTATTGGGAGCATCCAAGTTGCTTGCATCATTCGTCACCTTTCTATTAATTTATATGAAGTATAGAAAGGGAAAAATTGAATGCTAATTTTTTATTAAAAAATGCTTTTAAACGGTGGATTTGAATAAAAATACTAGAGTAAAGAAAGCCCATTATGAAGGGGTAAGTTGATTTTCACCTATGGATGAATACGCTTATTTTTACAACAGTGGACTGAACTGATAAAAGAATTGCTCGATAATACGTTTCCACAGTGCGCGCTTTTCCCATGATGTCACATCAATTTGTATTGAATCATCAATATAGTTTTGCTGTAATTTGACCAAGTCTTTAGTGAAGTGGGGTTCTTCTACCGCTAAAGTGACTTCAAAATTGAGCCATAAACTGCGCATATCGAGATTGACTGTGCCGATTAAACTGAGTTTTTCGTCAATGACAACGGATTTAGTATGCAACAGCCCTTGTTGAAAGCGGTAGAGTTTAACGCCTGCATGAAGTAATTCAGTAAAAAAAGAGCGGCTGGCCCATTCTACCATCATAGAGTTTGTGCGAGCAGGGATGATGATACAGACATTAACGCCTTTTTGTGCTGCACTGATCAGCGCAAAGATGAGTTGTTCACTGGGAATGAAATAAGGAGTGGTAATGGTGATTCGGCTCTGGGCCTGATAAATACTCTGTAACAGCACTTGATGGATGATCTCTTCTCGCATACCTGGACCTGATGGAATGACCTGAATACAGTTCGGTGACTGGTATGGCGGTGTGGGAATACTGATGGGCAAGCTGGGTAATTCTCTGAGTTGAGTTTCAACTTCCCAATCCCAAGCATGAATACAATTTAAAATGGGGACACTGCTACCTTTTATTCGTACCATAACATCAACCCATTTTCCGACACCTGCATGAATATTAAAATGTTCAGGATCCACTAAGTTCATGGAACCGGTGTAACCAATTTTGTTATCAATAACAATAAGTTTTCTGTGCATTCTCAGATCAATACGTCGAATGAAAGCCCTAAAAGGCGTAACAGGTAATACTTTGACTAATTGGATCCCTGCTTTTTTCATTAATTGAGGCCAAGATGTTTTAAAGAAGGCGATACTGCCCGCCGAGTCGAGTAATATTTTAACGGCGACGCCTTTATTGGCCGCATGGATGAGTGCGCGAGCCACATCGTTTGCCAGTCCGCCTGGATGCCAAATATAGAATTCAAAATGGATGGTGTGTTTTGCTTGTTTGATGTCTTGAATAATAGCGTTGAGAATGACTTGAGGATCGGACAAAAGGCTTAAGGTATTATTATAGAGGGAGGGGATACTGAGTCGATGACTGCAAAGTGCATTAATGCTTCGGCTGTAGCTACTCATGTATTGTGGCTTGTATTGTTCCAAATGAAAGAGGTGATTAAACCAGCTTAAATAGGGCTTGAACATTTCTTGCGTTCTTGCTGCTCGCTTACTGCCTATGTTGTGCTCACCAAAAAGGAGATAGGCAAGAATGCCGCCAAAGGGAAGGATATAAATCACCATTAACCAAGCAAACGAGACACCAATTGCACGACGTTGAAAGATAATTCTGGCTGTCACCGCAGCAATTAAAACCCAGTAAGCCAATACAGCAATGATAGTTAAAATATAATGAAATCGTTCCATTGGCTACACTAATCGTCATGTTGAAAGTCATAATAAGAAGTGTGGATTCTTTTTTGATAAAAAGATAGTGGTAAAAAGAGTCCCAGACTTTATTTACCTTTATGAATGAATATTATCTTCATTTATCGCCTTTTAGGTTGGAAGCTAATGGGTATGCTTTATGTTTATACCAATTCTATTATATAGATGATCAATTCAGAGCTTCTCAGGCTTTTCAATTCAAGGCGCATTTATGCTGTA
>NZ_CANLZC010000045.1 GCF_947495455.1 uncultured Shewanella sp.
CGTGAGGATTTGTCTAGCTTAAGGCAATAATGTCTCAATTCCATAGGTCAAAACCGAGTAAAAGGTAATACTTCTACTTCCGAAACACTCAAAGGTGAGAGAATTTGTCCCAATACCGTGAGGATTTGTCTAGCTTAAGGCAATAATGTCTCAATTCCATAGGTCAAAACCGAGTAAAAGGTAATACTTCTACTTCCGAAACACTCAAAGGTGAGAGAATTTGTCCCAATACCGTGAGGATTTGTCTAGCTTAAGGCAATAATGTCTCAATCCCATAGGTCAAAACCGAGTAAAAGGTAATACTTCTACTTCCAAAACATTCAAAGGTGAGAGAATTTGTCCCAATACCGTGAGGATTTGTCCCGATTTCGCTTTAAAGGGGGAGAAATTGCCCCAATGAAAAGGAATAAAATCAGATATAATTTTTTGATAAATTGTTGATTTGACAAACTCGTGAAACGAATTATAATTTTTTCACGAGTTTTTATAGGATAAGGGAAATTTATGGATAGTACTAATAGTCAGCCTATGATTAAGCAATCAAATATATTAACCTCGGCGGCATATAACTTATCACGGAATGCTAAACGTATAATTTATTTAGCTTTACATAATATTTCTGAAAATGGATCTCTGCCTTTTGATAGTGATGAAGGAGGGTATAAATTTGTATTAAAACATGCAGACTTTAAAAAATATTTTACCTCTTCTTCAAAAAAAGCCAGTCGTGATATTCATCAAGCTGCTAGAGAATTGACGAAAAAAGATATTATTTTTTATCAACCAGATGAAGACGGCGAAGATGGTGAAAAAGCGACAAAAGAAAGAAACTGGGCTGTAGGCTTAGATCATTATCCTAAAAGTAGTTATACAGTGATTTATTTTAGTAAAAGTATCATCAATACAATTCCGTATAAAAAAGGTGATCCATTTACCCAATATTTATTGTTGAATACTAAAAAATTATCCAATCCTTATGCAATGCGTTTGTACGAAAGTTTGTGTCAGTGGCGTAATACTCGAACTAGTTGTAAACATTCTGTTGAGTGGATGATTACTCGTTTTGGGATGCCAAAATCCTATACCAGAATGTCAGATTTTAGAAGTAAGTTTTTAAAAGTAGCATTACAAGAAATTAATAATAATACAGATATTTTTATAGAAGAAGTTGAAGAGATATGTGAAGGTAATCGTAAAAACAGGATCACCCATTTGAATTTTAAATGGAGAAAGAAAAGTGCTAAACAAAAAATAGTTAGTGAAAGTGCCTTTACTTTAGAAGATGCTGTTAAAACTTATTGTGAAATAGATAATAAAGCCTGTTTACCGACTAAAAGCGAGATTGAGAATTTAGAGAAGTTTATGTCCGAGTTAGCTATTGAAGGTTTTGATTTTAGTAGCGAGTTTATCATGAAGCTAAAAGAAGCTAAAAGAAGCTAAAAAAGCAGTAAATGAGTAATATTTTCATTTTTTTGTGAAGTACAAAGGGACTATATTAGCCTAGTAAGCCCTTTGTTCCCCATGACTTAACTTTTATTAGACTCTTTTATTATGCCAATTAAATCAGATTGTTAGGTTCACTTGTTTGTACTGGTAAGTTTAAAACAACCCCCGTTGTTCTCCATTGAATTAAAGTGGCTACGGTTAATTTTCTTCTAGTATTATTTTGTGTTTTGGAACAATAAAGTTTGTACACTGTTGAAAAAGTTTGTACATAAAGGGGATTTTGGAATAATAAAGTTTGTACATTGAGTGGAAGATTAATAACAGCAGGCACATACAAACCTTACTAACTCACAGAATTGTATGCCATTTAGCTTCTACACGCGACACTAAGCCAAATTAGTGTACAAATTACATTGTACCTGCTGCTTTAAGCCATTGATTTCCCGTGGTCGTAATGTAAGAATTTTATTGTGCCGTCACAAGTATTCTTTGAATTTCGTTTTCTATTTGATCGATAACATCAACACTTAATCTTGAAAACTCCATTTTTACAAGGCGTCCGTCTTTATTCTTGCTCACCCTGGCATATTTATTTTTATCCTCAAAGGTAGTAAAGTTTTTCGTGTTCCACTGAGGCTCTTTTTTACTATTTGTTTCTTTTTCTAATGTTAATTTTATAACTTTCATTACATTTTGTTGCTTGTTACTTATAGTATCAGATGAATTAAGTTCTATTAACTGGGTAACTAAATGGCAAAAGGCATGAACGTCGGTGTTTGATTTAATCAGTGTTTTTTCAATTTTGGCTAGTTTTGTGTAAAAAGTATTGGGTATTCCTTCATAATCAGGAAATAATTCAAGAATAGCTTTATTGATTTTTGCTGCTTGAATGCGTTTTCTAATTGTTTCTACGCTTGTTTTTAATTTCTTAGCTAATTCTTCATTTGTTGTAAAACCATTATCTTCCATTTGTCTTAAATAATCTAATCCTACTTCTCTATAAGAAAAACGTTTAGATGTTTGAGATGCTTGGATTAACTCTTTAATATCTTCGTATGTTAATACATCAGGTAAAACCCAAGCTGGTAAATCAGTTTTCGATTTAATACAACAAAATCGCCTTCTACTGCCTTCTATTATTGATAACTTTTCATTTTTATCACGTATAGCTATTATTTCTGTCGTAACGCCATTTTTTGCAATTGACTCTAATATATCTTGTAAGGTTGTATCATTTAAAGCATCTTGATTTCGCGGATTAAGAGGGTGAATATGGGTTTTATTCGTAATTAAATTAGCGGGTACTAGTTCATATATGGCCTCTACTGTAGTGCCACTTGCTAATTTAAATTTTCTTATTAGCGGGGTATTTTTTTTATCAAGATTAACTCTTGATTCTTTTTCTAGGCGTTCTTTTTTTAGACGTTCTTTTTTTTCTAAAAGTGATTCACTCATTATTATAGCTCCTTCTGGTAATCGATAATTGAGTCAATGACTTCAGTTACCCAAGCTGTTGCATGTGTATGTGCTCTGGTAAATGCAGCTTGTGAGCCATCATAAAGGGATTTTTGAATTGTAAATATTGTTCCTCCCATTTCAGTGCACCTTTCGTAAGCCTCTTCTAATCTAAGAGTGTTGTTTAATACATTATGTCGACCAAAGACATTTTTAAGATCGTCTTTTACTGAATTAACTACCATATTGTTATGTCGTCTTTTGGAGTTAATGTGGGTAGGGTCTTTGGTGATAAATGTATTTATAAATTTTAAATTGTTAAGGTCATACCCTTGATTCAGCATTTCTTTTATTGTTTCAGGTAGTTTTTCTATAAAACGCATTGTTGAGTCATAGTTGTAATATGTGGGAGGAACGGGAATGAAAATACCATTTGCTGCTGCAATTGCATTTTTCATAACTATATCCATGTGTGGCCCAGCATCTAGTAGTATTATATCGAAGTCATATTTTAATTTGTCAGTGATTCTATTTTTTAATAAAGCGAATGGTTTTGTTTGGTTGTAAATTTCAGGAGTGTTTAGTTCTTCTGTGATAAAACCATCAAATGTTCCACAAGGAATAACAGAAAGATTAGATATAGAAGTTTTTTTTACGCAATATTTTAGTAGATCTTGACGGCTTAAATCTTCATCCGCCATCGCCTGTATACTTGTTAAGTCTCCATCATTGATCACTATATTAGGTATATTGCTTTCCGTTGTTGTTGCTTGGGGATCTAAATCTACAATTAAAACTCGTAGCTGTTTAAGTAAATAATTATTTAGCATTATTGCTGCTGTAGCAACTTTGTTGGTAGCTAAACTTTTACCAACTCCACCCTTTAGGTTTTGCATGATTGCAACAAATGCTGGTAATTTTTTATTTCTATGTTTTTTTATATCTAAATTTTCAGCAATATCGTATAGGTTTTCAAGAGTTAGATCATATGGGCTTGTTTTGCCGTTAGATCTCCTATTAAACGTATAACCCTCCGTTTCCATTGCTTTCATAATTCCATCAAGTTTTGTTTCAGACATGACTTTGTTTGCATGTCCTAAAATTTCTAAAAATGAATTTCTGGAGAATTTTTTTAACTGGTTTTCATCTCTAAACTCTTGTTGTATTTCACTTCGTAACATTCTGGTTTCATTTGCGATTTTTCCTATTTTTTCAATATCAGAAATTAACATTGTTCATAACCTTTTATGTAAAATTAAGATTAGTATAAGTAAAGAAGTTTTTTCATGCAAATTAAAAAACTTCTTTATTTCTATTTTTTTCTTTAGAGGTTTGACGTAGTGCGGAAATTTAAGATAGGTCGCGATAAGTCTAAATTCTTTTTGTTTATGCCAGTTGTTTACATTTGTGTTACATGGTGATAGAAGTATTGTTATATTTCACCTTTGGAGTAAGACTTTATGGATTATCCTTACATAATTGATTTTATCGACAATATACGAGGTTCTGTGGTTGTAGAAACAATGTACGTACAAGAAGAGGAAAATCCCTCGCTTATTGATATTCTTGGTCTTGGTATGGGAAGAGATCCTAATCCTAGTTTTAAGGAGGGTAATTATTACCAGAATACTTCAATTACATTTAGGTTGGGGTAAATGTAATGATTGCTTTCATTTCTAGCTTTCAAGGTGCCGCTTTGTACACCGTTTTATGTGGTGCTTTGTTTTTTTTTAACTATAAGAAATCTTTTCATAAACATCTATCTGGCTTGATATTTTTTGAAGCTTTTATTTCATTAATTTTATCTGAGATATTGCTTTTTTCAATAGAAAAAGGGTTGCTTCATTCTTATCTTTGGTATTTAGTAAATTCAATATATATATTTTGTTTTATATTGATTTTATCAAAATTTATAACTCTTAATTTTATAAGGTTATCAAAAAGAATAAAGTTAATTTTAATATCTAATATCCTATTGTTATCAATACAATTGTTGAAATTAGTCGATACTTCCTTAGGTGAAAAAATATTATCAGAAGTATACTTATATATATCATTGTTTAATGTTTTCTTGAATTTATGTGTTTTATCATTACCACTTTTTGGTTTCTTAATGGTAAAAGTTATAAGTAACTTTGATATAATTAGAAATAATACACTTCTTAAGAAGATGTCTATTATTGCAATGTTTGATCATTTTTCGTACAGGTGGAGGTGTGGGTTATGAATTCAATAATGACCTTTCTTCTTGCAGTTATTCTAATTGGGATCTTGATCAAGTCTATTCAAATAGTGATAGTGTTGTTTATTAACTATAAGAAGAATAAGGATATGATACTTAAAAGTTCTGAACTACTAGATAAGTATATTGCTATCATTTCTAATGAATCAGAACCTAAAAGGAGGACTAAAAAAATAAAGAGTTGGCAGAAAGAAGTAAATGAATGGAAAGATAAAAATATTCCAACCTAATGCTAGTCTCCGCGAGCTTTGTTAAAATAACCAAGCAATCTCGATGTTAAGGTTTTCTTTATAGGTTGTTTGGTTTCTTGTTCACTTTCTATATTAACTTTTATGGCGTTTGGTAAATTTTCCGCAATCAGGAAAGCCATATTTATTTCGTGTTCCTTTATTACGTCAGCTTCACAGAGTAGTTCTATCGCATTGGTTATATGTTTATTTAAAGTCTCATTCGTCATTTTCGACAAGTCATATCTTCCTAGATTAGGATCAAGTAATTCACTTGGACTGAGATCAAAACAAGAAGCTAGAACATCGATTTTTGTTAATTTAGGGTCAGTGAGATTCCCCTTTGTTTTTAAGTAGGTACTTATAGTACTTCGGTTTATACGACCATATGGTAATGATAGATTTTCTACATCTATTTGATTTAAGCGCTTTTCCTTCATCAGGGAATCTAAATTCTTAGCCAAAATCAATCGAATATCTAATCTCATTTATAAAATCCAATAAATATGTTTCAAAAAAGTTGACACGTTAACATTTGTTGCTACACTAACAAATGTTAACGTTTTGTGCTTTAGATAGTTTAGCAAATTTAACAAATTATTTTTAGGTTTACTTTTAACATTCGTAACAAAGGAGGTGGTGGTTTAACAAAATTTAACCGTTTTGCGCTTGATTTATAAGCATGACACGAATGAAACCAGTACATCATTAGGGAGAATGTTTTTGAATAAGGTTAACCGTTCTACTCATGTGAATACCGTTGGCAAATCAGAGGATTCTGGACTTGTTTTAAATAAATCGTTACAGAGTCATTACCGTGGAAGATACTCCTAGAATATTGATAAAACCATATCACTTAGTTATACCTGAATTATAGATATATCAATTAGATATGGAACTAGGTTTATTTTATGAAAAGATTATGACTTTAAAGTATATAAAGGAGTTTGTAAAAGTGTCAGTTCTTTATATCGTTGTCATATCACAATATCTGGTTTAGAAGGATTTTTTATGAGTGTTGTTTATGGAGTACATTGTACAATCTTTATATCTAGAGAGTTGAATGACTTACTCGAAGAATCGATGAAATATTCAAATAGAAGTAAAATCGATGAACTTGAATTAAGGGTTAGTGATCATATTCGAAAATACTCATCAATTTCTGCATCGGGTGAAACAAAGGAAAGGGGGGGGGATGGGGGCTAGTGACAAAGGATACCAGTTTAATTTTTCGATAGAAGCTCCAACTAAAGGTGAATAAACCGGTTTTCGTATATACCTATATTCATTTCACCTTAATTTAGTGCATATATTAAATCTTGATTAGATTTAGATTTATAAATTAAACGAGGACTGATATGAGTGAAGACAAAGATGTTCATTGTACTGTGATTATATCGAATAGTGATAATGAGCTGATTAAGCGTTCAATGAAAGAGTCAAAAAGATCTAAAACGGCAGAAGCTGAGTTAAGGCTGGCTGATCACATTAATCGGTATTCAAGCATAGAGAAGGTGGGGAAAGCGACGAAAAGAAACGAATAGGGTTATCCAAGGAGTAACTTAATTGAAAAGCAGTTAATTTAAATATCAATTAATTATGTTGGAAATAATTATTGATAAGGAGGTGTTCAAATTAAAGATAAAAATAACGTTTAAATATTAAATATCAAATCTAACTTTATAGGGAATTAAAATGATTAATATCAGTAAATACAAAAGACCCGTTTCGGTCATATTTTCTTGTGTCGCAATCGTATTAGTTTCAATGTTTATCATGGGGCCTGGTTACGCTGAGGATATTTTTTTAAATCAAAAAGATGAAATAAAGGATACAGTGGGAGCGGAGTCAACGGTTCAATTTGCACTATTGGGCGCAAGTATTTTTATAGCGGCATTAATGGGGTACAGGACTAAAGATTGGGGGACAGCAATAGGAACGTTCGTTGTCGGTATGTTGTTCTTGAATATTACAATGAAAGTCGTTGGGCTGGCATAACTAGGACTATAACTCATGGATAACCCAACACTATTTTTCAGTATTCCAAAGCATCTAAATAATCAAAAAACATTGTTAGGCTTTCCTATTGATGAGCTTGCACCCGCATTATGTATTTTTTTTATTTTGTTTAGTGCGCAGTATGCGGCGACTGGTTTTTTTTTAGCGGCAGCATGGTTCTTATCTATGAGAAAACTAAAAAGCCAGTACGGACACAATGCATTACGTCTGGCTTTATTTTGGTATGCACCTAACGAGTTTAGTAAGAGTTTTTTTAAAGTGACGCCATCAGCATCTAAACGATACTGGTTAAATTAGGGACTTTATATGCTCAATGAAAATAAATATAACCAGCTAACATTATCTCGATCTCTTAATACATTATTGATTTTAGGTTTTCTTATTTCAATGCTGCTTAATGTTATTCAAGGGGTCGGCATTTATACGAGTATTCAATATATAAAAAAGAAGCAACGAATTTTTACTCCGCCTCAAATAAGTCGTGAGTTTTCTCTCTCTGACACTACTGTTGATGCGAGTTATTTGCAAATGATGGCCGAGTATTTTACAGATTTAAAATTAAATGTGACACCTGCTTCAGTAGACAGAAAATATAAATTATTAGCTGGATACATTAAACCTTCTAATTGGGGAGCGTTACAACCCTTGCTGTCTAAAGACGCTGACATGGTGAAAAAGAAAAACATTAGCAGTCATTGGACTGCAAATGAAGTACTGGTTTCACTGGATGAGAACAAAGTAAAGCTGTCTGGAGTCATTGAGAAATCTGTTGGAGACAGAAAGCTCGCTCCAGAAGCAGTGACATACATCATAGATATGGATTTTTTAGATGGGGAAATATCCCTGGCATCAATCAAAAAATTAAAAAGGGAGGGTTAAATGATTTTTCGATTAAAAAAAGTGTGTTGGAACTCATTGATATCAGTCTTTTGTTTGTTGCTGTTCTCTCATGGGACTCAGGCTAAAAACAAGCCTTCTCTGACTTATACCTTTAACGATAATGATACTGTCCCCGTGGTGTTATCCAGTGTCGATATCAATCGTTTAATTGTAAGAGGGGATAAAATTACCTCAATTGATTGTCCTGCGGGGTTCTGTGTTGTCACAGGAACAACGTCAGACTTATCGGGTGCAGCAAGATTAAGTTTAAATCTCAGTATGCCCTTTACTGCCTACGTTACTACCGCACATGGTCGAAATTTTGGTTTATTCATCACCCCCAAAGCGAGACCTGCGGTGACGAGTGAGTTCATTGGCATTAATAGTCTTAAAGAAAAACCTTCTGTGTTTGATAAAGACACGCCTTATGCTTCCATGCTAACTCAATTCACAGAGCAGATGATAACCTGGCTGCATACAGGAAAAATGATGGATGGTTTTTCCTTGCATCCAGTAGACCCCCTTTCAACACTGAAACTTAAAAACGATAAACCTTTATCCATTGTGCCAGCTACGGTATTTGTCGGAAAACATTTCAACGGAATTATCTACCGAGTGACCAATAATTCGGCTAACGATATTTCATTAACCAATGCCCAGTTTTATTCTCGAACAACGCGTTCGGCTTCTGTTTCCACAACGCACCTTTCTCCTAACTCAGTCGCACATGTTTTTGTTGTGTCGGGTGGGGAGTCTACTCTATGAAAAATATCCTTAATTACTTCAAAAAAGACCCAGAAGGCCACTTTGAACAGGGCGCATCACTAAACGATGAAACAAAGAAACGCAATTGGTTGTTTGTGGGTGTCATTGCGGTGTTATTAATGGTGTTGGGCTTGGGGTATGAGTTTTTTACAAAGAAAAGTAAAAAGCCGACTGCGGTCACTCAACCCATCGATTTTGGCGCAGTGATTGATAGTGATTTTACTGAAAAGGACAACCAGTCCGCATTATCAGCACAGCAAGCGATCTTAAATGAACAGCAAAAAAAAATCGATAGCTTAACGAAAACAATAGAAAGTTTGAGGTTAAATAACACTTCAATTAAACAGGATTTAAAGCGTGATAGCGATAAAATGTTGGCTAAGATGAATGCGCTTATTGCTACCTTTCAGCAAACCTCTATCGCTACCATTGATAACACGACAACGTCAGCTCAAGCTGATAATAGTACGTCCTCTGAAGAGTTTGGTGCACCTAAACTTCCTCCGAGAGCCAGTGTCAGTACCCGCTATCAGAGTGATGGTTATTCAAATGATGAGTTGAATGTATCAATACCGGCGAGCAATGCTGGGATTGATACATTTGAACTCACTTGGACATCGACACAAGACAGCGAACCTTATAAGCGTACCGTTGATAATTATGTACCGGCGGGGTCTTTCGTGACAGCAGTCGTCACAGGGGGCGCGGATGCGAATGCGGGAGTGAATGGTCAAAGTGATACCGCTCCTATTGTTTTTCAAACCCTTAACGATGGAACCTTACCTAATGGTGCCGCTTCCCGTCTTAAAAACTGTACGATTATCGGCGCTGTATACGGTGAGATATCCTCTAGTCGAGGCATAGTGAGAACACAAAGGCTCAGTTGTATTTTTGATGATGAAATTATTGATCTTTCAGTGGAAGGGACAGTGTTTAATTATGGCCGTAATGGTATTCGTGGTACGACGATTTTAAAAAATGGCAAAATTGTTCAAATGGCTGGCGTCGCCGGTATTTTGACGGGGCTGGGTGAAACAGGGAAAGCGTTATCACAAACCACTTCAACTTCGGCATTGGGTACTACTTCAACGATTAATAGTTCCGATGCGTTGATGAACTTAGCGGGTTCGGCAACAGCCAGTGTAGGCAGTAAATTAGCCGATTATTACATTAATCTTGCTGAGCAATATCACCCTATCATCGAATTAAACCCTGGTAATGTCGTAAACATTGTTTTCTTAAAGGGATTCCCACTTGATGCCGTGGGCATTGAAGAATATGAAACCTCACAGTCTCAAGTGGCACCGGATAATGCGGGTGTGGCTCAAATACTGAATACCGTCACTAATCCACTGCTTAATCAATTACCCAGCAATATTAAACCCACCCAAGAAGACTTTAACAATACCTCTCAATCAGCGCCCCAATTATCTGCTTTTGGTGTGGCTCACTAACAAGGACAGTACTCATGTTTACAGCATATTCAAGATTATCGTTTATCACGCTTTGTATACTGCTCCAAGGCTGCGCTGCCGGACTTGGTGGCGACTTTGCTTGCAATAAAGTCGGTGGGATATCGGGTTGTACCGATATGAATGACATTAGAACACTGGCTGATAGAGGGGCGTTTTCAAATCCAACGTCAGTGAATACGCTACTTAGTGACTCGATCCCCAAGACAGATTTTATGCCTATACCTCGTAGAGACAGGGAGGGGTTCCCGTTACGCACATCTGAAACGGTCAAAAAAATTACTATTTTTCCTTACATCAATACTGAAGGACATTACGTAGATACTTCAGATATTTATATGGTCATTAATGAGAGTCAATGGACTGGTCGCGCCATTAAATCTATTCAAAAAGATTAAGGAATCATGATGAAAAGCAAAGAGATAAAGCAAGACCTATCAGCATTATTTGAGTTCACTAAAAAGCCAAATAATCATTTACATCATGAATTACCGTACCGTTATTATGATGAGGAACATCAATATTTTGAAAACGTAAAAAGTAGAGGTTTTGGGTTAAATCTAACTGTGATAGGCGGGGCGAATGATGAGTTAATTAAATCTTTAAATGCCATTGTGTGTAGCTTGCCTGAAGGGAAAAAGTGGCATTATCAGTTTGTCATGGTGGGGAACAATCAAGTCGGTCACTTAATTGAGCAAAATAAAAACTTGTTAACGGGTCGGGGCGGAGTATGCGATCAATTTGCTAAGAATGAGGCGATTTATGCCAATTACAGTGCAACTAATGGATTTGATACTTCATTGAGTGAAGCATATCACTATGATTTAAAAAATTATAATGCTTATTTATTTGTCTCAACATTTGAAAATAAAGACAGACTATTTGATATTCGATTGACGCTAGAATCTGAGTTGTCTCAATGTAATATCATGCACTCGCCGATGAACGCATCAGCGTTAATTGAGCATGTTAGAGAGCATCTTAATTTCAATCCTGAACAAACCAAACCCATTAAAGCGGAATATAACGAGTTCGAAACCCTGAATGTGCAAATGCTGTCACCAGATAGCGAGTTCATTATTAATCGGGACAGATTAGAGACTCAGCATACTCCCGTTGGGTGCCAGAAAAAAATCCAAATGACTCAAGTTAATATGGGGTTGCAGCGTTTAGCGTTTGATTGGCGGTTATATTGTATGCCGGATTGTTTAGCCTCTTTACGCCGAACCTCTAACAGCCTTCAATGTCCTCATCGTATCACCCTTTGTTTTCAAATTAATAAGACTGGCGAACAGGTTGCCATTAATGATGGCAAGATACGATCGTTAACTAAAACAGTGAACAGTCCTATGCGGCTGCTTATTCCTACTGCAAAGGATGAATTGGAAGAAAGAGAGCAAATTCAAAAAGGGTTGTTGAGTAGTGAATTTAAAATAGCCACCATGTCATTTAATTTAACGCTCTATACCTCTGAAGATATGCTAAAAAATCATACTACGGTTGCAGCATCAACATTCAGAGAAGCAGGGTTAGATGTCATCAATAATACTATGCTGCAAGGTCAAAGCACTCTGTCCTCCCTTCCTTTTATGATGTCTGAAGGCTTTTTTGAAGACAGCATAAAAGCAGGGCGGACGCACATGTTAAAAACGTCAAATTTAGTCAACTTTTTCCCCATCGTCGCCGATGTTAAAAATTTCTCAGGCGGCTTAATGCTACCCACAATGCGTAATCAAATCAGCTATTTCGATATTTTTGATTGTGGTAGTGATAATTACAATATTGCGTGTACTGGGGGGTCGGGTGCTGGTAAGTCTTTCTTTATTCAAAAACTTGTTACTTCTGTCTATGGTCGAGGCGGAAAGGTGTGGATTTTAGACAAGGGGCAAAGTTATAAAAAACTCACTCAAACTCTGGGCGGAGTGTACTTAACTCATGAAAGTATCTTTCTCAATCCTTTTACCCATTTAGGTAAAGTGAAGGACTTACGTAATACCAAGACTTTTGGCGATATGATCGATAGTGAGGGCAATAAAGTCGATCCTATCGCGGAAGTATTGGGCAATATTACAGGGTTGATTGCAACGATGGCATCACCAGAAGAGCCGCTTCAGGGATTTCAACGCGCGATGGTGGGTGATGCTATTCTCATTGCTTGGAACAAAAATGGTAATGACACCCTCATTGATCACATTCAGCAAGCCCTGATTGAACTGTCAAAAAGTAAGGACAATGACAGACGAATTAGTGATATTGCTGCACAACTGAATAAATATTGCAGTAATGGTATTTATGGTGATGTATTTAACAAACCTTCTCAATTAGATCCCACAATTGAAATTACCACACTAGAGCTTGATGGTTTTAAAGATGAGTTAAAAAGGCCTGTTATTTTTGCGCTCATGGTGGCGATTAATCAGCAAATGTATTTAGCCGGGCAACGCTCTATTCCAAAACTTTGTGTGATTGAAGAAGCTTGGTCACTCATGGGAGGGGAAAATGCACATGGTCGTGAATTTATTAACGAGGGGTACCGTACTGTACGGAAGTTCGGTGGCAGTTTTTGTACCGTCACTCAAGGCGTAGGCGATTTCTTTGCCAATGCTGAAGCTAAAGCCGCCTTTAACTCTAGCGATATCCACATCACATTACGTCAAGGGGACGGTTTTAATAACTTTATCAAAGAGAATCCTAATCAGTTTACGCCTTTTGAGCAAAAAATGATTAAGTCATTTCCTAGGGCTTCGGATGCGGGGCATTCATGCCTCATGTTAAAAGCAGGGTCTACAACGACTTTTCATCGTATTTTTGCCGACCCTTGGTCGCGTTCGATGCTCTCAACAGAGCCTAAAGAATACGAGTATTGTGAAACCCTAATGAGACAAGGCATTCCCTTAATGGAAGCGATAGAGCAGACCGCGCAACACTTCTACCCGAAAGAAATGCTGAAGTTTTCTCAGTTAATAAAGAATGAAAAAAGTGAACAGTATCCCTCCTATATTAAGGTGGCCTAAAAATGAAAAAGCAGATCCAATTAATCCATCAACAAAAGGTATTGTGGGGTTGCCTTTTTTTACTGAGTATACTCTCTCTTTATTTGCTGCTTAATCAACCTAAGACCTTGGTACAGTTTGATTTAAAGGGGACGATTTCAACCTTTGAAAGTGACATTGCCAAGCGTCAATTAACGATTGAGCAGCAAAATGTCATTATTAAACGTTTTACACAGCAGTTAGATATTACGCTGGATAGTTATAGTGATGAACATAATCTCGTTATTTTGGTGAGTCCTGCGGTTATCACTGGATTGGATGATGTTACCGCGTCTATTCAAGAGGCGCTATTCATTGCCTTATCCAATAAGGATGCCTAGCAATGAAATTAATCATCATCAGCCAAATCGCGTTACTTGCTACTTTTTCATCCTTTGTGAATGCCAAAAACATTGGTGTGGTTGGGCATGTTTTCCCTATTGCTGAAATTGACATGTTGCAATGGATTGATAAACGTTTAGCCACTTATCAGGCCACAGGTAAATTGGATGAGCTAAAAGAAAATTTTCAAAATCAGGTTAAGGAAACCGTTAAAAGACCCGCGCCGTTAGGTCTTGAGACGACCGTCACCCCTAGAACCTTTACCGTTGACCCGACATTAATCCTGGCTAAAGATATCATTGACCATAAAGGCACCGTTATTTACCCCAAAGGGACTCGTATTAACCCTTTTGATTTAGCAACTTGGCCTAAACTGCAACAATCATCGATTTCTCATTTTTCATTCAGCAAAACCCTGATTTTCTTCAATGGTGATGATAAACAGCAAGTAGAGTGGGCTAAGCGTTACCAAGAACAATACCCAAATAAATCAATTAAATGGATTTTAACAGAAGGTGAGCCGGCTAATACACAAAAGCAATTGCAAGCCCGTATTTATTTTGATCAGCAAGGCAATATCACCCGCAAGCTAGCCATTCAATATGTGCCCAGTGTCGTTGAGCAAAAAGACACACTATGGCAAGTGCAAGAAATTGATGTATCAGATATTGAGATTCAGGAACAAACATCACTCGCACTGGCTTTAGAGGGGGATGCCCAATGAAAATCCACCTCCTTATTGTCTTTTTTGTTGTGGCTATCCCTTCATTAACCGCTAAAGCCGATGTCACGGGAGCGGCATGTACGGGTCATTTTGTTAATCCGATGACGGATATTTGTTGGAGCTGTATTTTTCCTATGACCATTGGCAGTGTGCCGATTATCTCAAGTTATTTACCCGATACGCCTAATCCTATTTCGCCTATTTCCTTTTGCCCTAAACCGCCACCCATTTTTATGCAAATAGGACTTAATATTGGTTATTGGGAACCCGATACACTCGTTGATGTGACTAGAGCGCCATATTGTATGGTCAACATGGGTATGAATTTGGATGATGGGCTTTCACCAAATATTGGCGGTCGAGTATCAAGTCGGGAAGGGGATGCGTCTGATGCGGCTTTTTATCATGCACATTGGTATAAATATCCTGTTATTTATTGGCTTCAAATTATGGAAAGCGCCGCTTGTATGGCAACTGATAATTTTGATGTCGCTTATATCACAGAAATTGACCCGCTTTGGGATGATGATGAATTAGCGTTTGTACTTAACCCTGAAGCGATCTTGTTTGGTAATCCCATCGCGCAAATGGCGTGTATATTGGAAGCCATGACCACGTCAGCGAACACAGCGCTTGCTTTTGACCCGCTTTTTTGGTGTTTAGGCTCACAAGGCTCTGCATATCCACTCACAGGTACCACCAATTATCGTCACACCCCTATTCAAGCCGGCACTTTGATAATGGAAAGGCTTAATTTCAAATTACATCGACAAGGGTTGGTTTGGGAGTCTCGCGGCGCTGATTTTGCCATTTGCTATCAATGGCCGGAGCCTATTTTACCTAAGTCTCGTTATCGCTATCAAATGACCAATGTTATTCCCGATGCATTGTGGGCGCACCCGTACACCACAACAACAGTCATCTGGGAGAGTGGGCATGATAATACGGTGACTGGGGATAATTTCGGATATATCAATTTTAAGAAACGCAATTGCGTCTTTTTATAGGAGATAAACATGACGTTAACTCATCGATTGAGCACGATAATGACGCCGTGGATTTCATTGTTCTTATTATGGTCGTTGTGTTCCATTGTCAGTGCTAATGGTTACAGTAAAGCGGAATTAAAAGCCCTACAACAAAAGGAAAAAGAAACACTAAGGCCGGATTATTTGGATATGTCGGCTCTGAGAGAAAAAGCCCTTCAGTTTGAACAAATAACAAAAAGTATTAATCAAGAAAAGGTGAATACGCTGCTAAATAACAATCCTGTGGATCCTAAACGTGCAGCAAGTGGCGTGATTATCTTTGCGTCTTTATCCATGCCGACAACGTCATTGCGCCAATTATTGAGGCAAAGTGCAGCGTTTCAAGTACCGATAGTGATTAGGGGGGTATTACCGCAAGGTTTTGCGCCTACTATTAAAAAAATGCAATCGTTGATTACTCACAAAGATAAGGTGATTGAAAGTGGTTTTGCAATTAACCCTTTATGGTTTAAGCAATTTAATATCAAACAGGTTCCCTCATTCGTTGCTGTTAAGCCTGGCAAATGTTTAGATCATAAAGCTTGTAACAGCACAGATTTCGACGTTGTCGCCGGTAATATCTCACTTCAAGATGCATTACGGATTTTATCCGATAAGGGAGAGGTACCTGTTGTTGCTTCCACAACCTTAGCAAGGGGGAGCTAATGCGGTTATTCCTTATCACCATGCCTTTGTTTTTATGTATATCGGTGTGCTATGCCGTGGATACACAGGAAACAACGTATTATGACAATGTGGATTGGGCAAAATCCACTATCAATAGTACCCAGAAAAAATCAGGGTATAAGACATTTGACCAAAATACATTATGCCAGGATAGGGCTTGTCGCGATGGGGTCGCTAACCCAAGTGAAACTGCTTATTACTATGATGAGTCTAAAATTGAAACGGCGAAAGCCAGTCGCTATGCGTCAGACGAACAGGCGCAGTCGGTTAATACTTCATTCAACAATGGACGCCCAGCCATTGACCCGAACGAACAGGCATACCAAGACGCAATAGGCTATCAAATGGATGCCTACAATATTAGCCACGGCATTTCATCCAAATACCATGACTGTGAAACCGGTTCGATTTGTGAAATTAATAATGAGACACGTTATTGCACTAGGCCGACGAATAACCCCGTTCATTGTTACATCACGCCTTATATCAAGAATAGAGATGAAGTGGAATATGAAAAGAAATTTGGGCGGGGTACGATTTCTTTTCCTTTAGTTTTCTCCCCTGATGAAGCTAGTACCACCTTAAAGCGCGTGAAGTTTAACTATCAAGCTTGCCTTGGAACTATTTTCGCGGGGTTACTTTATCGCATTTATATTAATGATGCGCATATCACACCGTTGAGTGTATCGACTGCTGATACCTGTGGCGGAGGGTTAATTTTAATCACTTTTTCTGCTGATGTGGTGGTCGATCTCACCGCGTCTGTTTTTACGACCAGGATTAGTGTTGAAGCTTTTGGCATTGAGGAGAATTTCTTAGATGGTGAGTCTTTGGTTAATACGGAAGTCACTTTTTTCTTAGAAAAGGAAACCCTGGATATTGGCTATAAAAATTCTTGTACTGCCATGCTGCCAGAATGCAAGCAAGTAAGCAGTAACTGTATAGAAGGAAGGGAAACGCGAAAGCTTGAAGGAATATCGGTTACGCTAGATTGTTGGAAGCAAGATGTCGTTTATCGTTGTGATTATCCTAATACTTGCTCATCCCTTGTTGATTGCAGTTTTATATCAGAAACCTGTGACAGTACTTTTGAAGGTGTATGCGTTAGAAACAAGCAAAAAAAGCAATGTGAAACTCGCCAATGTCGTGATACGGGGTTGATTTGTGGTGAAGACTCCTTTGCCCTAGATGGTGATTTTTACGAATCTTCCCCTACAACAAGCACCGATTTTGAACAAGCGGCCTCAGGGTTAGCTGCGGCCTCCGAAGCGGGAATGGATGTTAAAAACGAAACCAGTGTTACAGAAGACTCTAAAATCATTTTCACTGGTAAGGCAATGAAGTGCACAGATAAGCCTATTGGCATAAGCAATTGCTGCCAAGACGGCGGGTGGGGGGATGATGTGGGCATTACTTCTTGCAGTCAAGAAGAGAAAGAATTAGGGGCGGCGAAAGAAGATAAGTTATCTATCTATGTGGGTCGATATTGCGCTGAAAAAATACTCGGAGTCTGTATTCGAGATAAAAAATCCTATTGTGTGTTCAACAGTAAATTAGCACGTATTATCCAAGAAGAAGGTAAGCCACAGCTCGGATTAAATTTTGGTAGTGCTGAAACCCCCGATTGTGAAGCACTCAGTCCAAATCAACTGCAACAGATAGATATGAGCGCAATGGATTTCACCGATTTTTATCCTGATTTACAGGATGACTTAGCCATACCCGATGCAGACCAAATCAAACAACGAATAGACACAACGGTGGCAAAATGATGCATAAATCAGCTTTGTTTATCATCCTGCTCTTTTCATTTATTACCTCGGCTTATGCACAAAATGCTGCTGGATGGCGTTGGTATAATGAACCCCGAGTTATTAAAAAGAGTGTTAAGAAATCCCCCCCTCCTTCGCCCACCGTCACCATTAAACGGACTCGTACACTGACGGCCACGGAACAAATGAAATGGTTTAAAAATTATTATGAAAACAGCATTAATGACGCAGTGATTAACCCGAAAGATCAAAAGAAAGTTGAAAAATCAATGCTATTAAATCAATACATTTCTGAGCAATCCAGTTTATACGGGATGACGTTTAAGAAAGTATTGCTCGATAACCCCAGTTTGTCTTATACAAAAGATCATCCTACGGAACAGGCATCAAGAAGTACGTATTTATCGTTAACACGCCAAAAGAAAGTGCGTGCGGTACGAGAGTTGGCCGAACAAGGCTGGGGCATGTTCTTTGTGTATAAAGGTGATGAACCGATTGATAAAAAACTCGCTCCCAGTATCCAGGCTTTTGCGGAGCAACATGGTATTGAAGTACTGGGCGTCTCCCTTGACGGCAAGGTATTACCGGCAATCGCCAACAACCAAGTTAACCAGGGCAATATCAATGTGCCCTTTAGTCCTGCCATTGTGTTAGTCAACCCCACTTCTGGAGAAATGAAGCCGCTTGCTTATGGCTTTATTGCTCAAGAAGATCTACTTGGCCGTTTTTTGAATGTGGCAACTGATTTTGCACCCGATTTTTAAGGAAGAAAAAATGAAAATGTCACGTCTTGTTTTAGCTATCTTACTTATATTAACCAGTTTAACCGCAAATTGTGAAACGCCTTCACAACAGTGGATGCACCCTAATGACAATTATGCCTTAGTGATCTTTTTTCGCTCAGATTGTCCGTATTGCCATCAATTCGCGCCTAAATTTAAACAGTTATCACAAGACACGGGGCTATTTACCTACGCTTTTTCACTCGATAACAAAGGCATCAAAGGTTATGAGGTGCCTATTCCTATTACCCCTGAAATAGGACAAGCCTTTTTTGCTGACCCTCATAATATCACGGTACCGGCCACCTTTTTAATTAACGTCAATACGCGAAAAACGGTACGTATTTCAGTGGGAGATATTTCAAAGCAAAGCCTTTATCAAACTTATCAATCTATTCGCAGTGATGCAGACGTTATGAATAGTATGCTTTAAGGAACAAAGCGAATGAAACAACAATCCTTACTATTGCTCATGCTTATCACGGTTCATTCCCCTGTTTATAGTGCAGGGATTGATAGCTCACTGAGCGATTTTTTTAATGGTTTGAGTTATTCAGAAAACGTGACTAATCCATCAGCCTTTAAGGGACAAAGCGCCGATTTTTATACGGGGGGCAACCTGTTTGTGCGCACCCCAATCAGAGATGTGCAATTAATGAGTATGCAAGTGCCTAGTATTTCCGCTGGTTGTGGCGGCATTGATATGTTTATGGGCGGGTTCTCTCACATCAATTCCGATGAGTTGGTTCAACAAGGCAAAGCGATTATTGCCAATGCGGTGCCTTTTGCTGTGGATTTAGCCTTGCAAACTTGGGCACCTCAAATCAAGCAAATCAAAGAAAACCTGACGGCTATTTCGGATAAGTTTTTAAATCTATCCGTTAACTCTTGTGAGACCGCGCAAGCCGGTGTGTCGGCATTAGCCGGCTTTGCCGATGTGGGCAGTCAAAAATATATCTGTAATACGATGGGAACTCAAAACAATGCATTTGCTGATTGGGTATCGGGGCAACAAGAGTGTGGTGCAGGAGGGCAAGCCGATGCGCAATTAGCCAAGGCCAAAAACGATCCTGTTTTAAAAGATATGGTTAAAAATAGCCATAACATAGTGTGGGCGGCCATTAGAAAAAACAGCTTACTCTCTAGTAACACTAAGCTGGCTGAATTTGTCATGTCGATATCAGGCACTTATATTTATGATTCAGACGGTAAACCGACTCATTACAACTCCCTGTTAACCAATAACCACAACCTCATCAACTCATTATTGTTGGGTGGAAAAGCTAAGTCTTATGAATGTGACACCACGACTGAAACAGGTTGCTTATCTCCCTCAACAACCGATATCAGTATCAGTAGTACCGCAGGATTACAGTATCGAGTAGTGAAAATATTAGAAGGGATCACCAATAAACTCTTAAATGATCTTGTACTGACGAACCAAGAGGAAGATTTTTTAGAGTATACCGACATTCCTGTGATGATCTTTATTCGTACCGCGCTGGAAGCCAAACTGTCTCCTCCTTTAGAAAGTTATGCCAAAGTGGTGAGTATTGAGTTTTTAATTATCTACCTTAACGATCTTTTGTCGTTAGTGACTGAATCATTGTCTGGTACCAATAATGACCCCGATGACTTGAACACTATTGAGGAGGATATTTTAGCCGCCAATCGTTATTTAAGGACGCTCTTACCCAGCGCCTATAACGCTGTCACCATGGAAAATGAACTCATTAGGCATAACCAAGCCATTAAAAAACAAGTGGTAGGTCAACTATCAATGAGAGCGCGAAGCAATGCCGCTTTTGGAGAGCAATAATGAGCATAACATTGGAAGTGTTTACCTACAGTAACGGTGATATGGCAGAGGAAGTCTTTAATGCGATTGCGGCGTTTTTTTCGACAGATAGCTTTGGCAGCTTGCTGCAGATCTGTTCGTTCTTTGCTGTTATTGGCACTGCATTTACGTTTTTTATCAAAAGAGATACCAATTCTATCCCCAAATGGGCGGCGGTTTATTTCTTTGTACCGGCTTTTTTATGCAGCACCACAACCAGTGTCCATATTACTGATTTATCCGATCCCATGAGTAATTATCAGGTTGATAATGTTCCTGTGGTTATTTCTTATCCAGCTTATTTATCGAGTGCTTACATGCATGGAGTGACTCAATTAGTTGAAGACACATTTCATTCGTTACCGGCTAATGGTCTTTCTTCAGATGAATTATACGCCCGTACAGGCATGATGTTCGGCTCTAAACTCTATCGCTTAAGTCGTCAAAACACCATTGAAAACACAGAGCTTAAAGGATTTTTACAGCAGTATATAAGAAGCTGTATACGAGGCGATATACTCATCAATCAAAAATATACGTGGGAGCAATTAGCCAATGCGCCGGATATTTTCGCCTTTCTGGCGAATAATAATCCGTCTCCTTTACGCCGTATTCAGATGGCGCATGACGATTATCCAACGTGTAAAGAAGCATTACCACGATTAAAAACAATGTTTACCCTTGAAAGTGCTAAGGGACTGGATTTACTTGGAAGCTGGATTTATGGCGATGAGCGCGTTGTAAATGAAGCTTTCATGAAAGCTGCATTGCAAAATAGTTATAAACGTTATGGCAATATCAGTCGAGGTGCGACTGAAATTACTACTCAAAATATGATGATTAATGCCATACGCAATGGTTTATCCAATGATGCCGCCGATGTCGATAATACTGCAGCGGCGATTAACTACGCTTATACCCAAAATAAGATGCAAACCACCTCAATGTGGGCAGGAATGGCATTGCAAGCACAAGAGTTTTTACCCATGCTGCAATCGATCCTTTTCTTATTATTTAGCTCTATCGCGTTTTTAGTGGTCTGTGTGGCAATGTTGCCTTCGATGACATTTTCGGTATTGACTAACTATGTCAAAGGCTTTGTGTACCTCGGTACTTGGCCGATTTTTTTTGCGTTGATTAATTTTATTATGACCACTCGCCTTTCGGTCAACAGTATAGCTATTCCTAATCTTTATGGGGGAATAACACTGAGTAATGTTGATGCCCTCGCAGAAATGCACTCGCGGTATGCTGCCATGACTGGATTTTTGATGATGTCTGTGCCTTTTATTGTGGTCATTGTCATTAAAGGCGGTGCATCTGCGATGAGTAGCGTTTCTCAGCAATTTGCCGGAATGATGAACAGTGTCAATGCGAGAACGTCTGCGGCGGCTGCGAGTGGTGATATTAATTTAGGCAATGGTCAGATTGATAACTATTCATTCAACAATACCTCGGGTAATAAGCTCGATACTGCCGGTCTTGATAGACGTCATGGTATGACGGTGCAAGATGGTAATGGTTTTTCGACAACCCGTTTTGACAGCGGTAAGCAAGTCGTTAGTAGCCAAGGTGCATTATCCAATTATGGTTATGATATCAATGGTAGTCAGGCACTGGCCTCTTCAATGCGAACCTCGGCTTCAAATAATATACAGAGTTCATCGGGTCATCGCGCCTCGATGGACAGCAGTATTCAAAGCGGGTATGAGCAAGCGTCAAATTGGCAAACCAACACTGGTCACAATCAATTATATGGCACTAATAGCAGTAATAGAGAAACCGCTTCAGCCTCTAAAGCATTCAATGATATGTGGTCAATTGCTGAGACTTATGCGAAAAATAATAACATTTCTCAAGATGAAGCCTGGCGTGATTTATCGGCCAACTCTGTTTCAGGAAGTGCGACGGTGGGAACACCATTTAAAGGAATGACAGGAACTGGCGTGCAAACCTCGACTGGCTTTTCAGGTTCAACGGAAGAAACCGACAGTACCAATATTAGCCAATCTGAAAGCAGTGGCACGAATAAAAGTTTACAAGACCAATTTACCCACGCTAGAAACACAGTCAAAGCCTATGATTTAGGCGACCAAACCAGTGACACTCGAACCCAAGCTGCACAAGAGTTGGATAGCATTGCGCATACCTTTAGAAACACTGATAGCTACGCTAATCAGGCGAGTGCTGACCTAAGCGAAGCAAAAGCATTGAACCGTACTGCAGACCAACTTGAAAATGGCTCAATTACCGTAAATGAGAATTTCAATCAACCGTTCTTTGAATATGTTCAGTCAAGGGAGCCGGATAGAGCGATTGGAATTGTTCAAGGTAGTAATGAAAACTTAAGACAAGAACGCGAAGATTACTATCAAGAGTTCCTTAATTCACCTGAAGTTAAAGCCATTGCAAATCAGTATATTCATGATGATTTACCCAGTACTACCGCTGATTTGCGCAATGATTTTGCTAAGAATAGCGATAACCTGTCTTATACGAATGGGCAAGAGCAACGCATCACTAGCCAATATCAACAGGGTAAAGAACACTATATTGAGGAAACCAAAGATAAGCCTAGCCATTTCAATGAAGACGAATATCAACAAACAATAAATAACACCGCGAATGAAAGTCAAATCATTGGAGATGTAGTCAGTAATAATGAAAATGAAGTTGTATCACTTGAAAAAGTGGATGTGAAAAAAGAAGCACAGCAAGCCGAGCAAGAATATAGCTTAGTAAAAAAGTTAGATACAACACCTGAAACTCTCGATGAGCACGCCGTTGATTTACATACTCCAACCAGCAAATTTTAATATGAAAAAGGACACTAATATGAAAAATTACTTAACTTATATAGCGTTATTTCTAAGCATTCTCAGTGTTAATGCCATCGCAAACCCATCTATCGCTAACTTGAAAGTGGGTGAGACTACAGAAATCGAGATGAAAAAATTATACAAAGCTAAAAGGGCAAAGCTTTCACCTTATAGCAAAGGAAATGTGTACAGTATTCCTGCACAAGAACTCGGGATTCAAAAGTTAGATAAAGTTACTGCGATTTTTGATGAGCATGAAATTCTATCGGCGGTTCACCTCCATACCCATAAAAGAAACTTTGATTACTTCAATGATATTTTAGGTCAAAAATACAGAGTTGTATCAGAAAAAATCCCCTTTGTGGGCAGTAGTCATGTACTTTATGAACAAGATGATGCGGTTATTTTCCTTAACGCCCCGCATATGAATTTTGAAATGACCATCAGCTATATGACAGTCGATTTTTTTAAAAAGCGGGGGGAAATTCGTAATGCTGAGGCCGAAAGAAAAAAAGAAGCCGATGCGAACCTGCTTTAATAAAAAGCGTAACACCATCAAAGAATAACACTCAAACCCAATAACAAATACTGTGATTTGGCATTGCCTTTAAAGGCAATGCCCTCGCTACACGCACGTCAAATTTCTCATACCAAGGAATGCTAATGAGTAACAAACGCACAAAAAAAAGCAATTATACCCGTGGTGGTCAAATTCTATTTCATAACCTACGGATGTTTATTCAAATCAATGCCGCTATTTTTAAATGGATCATGTTGAGCATTTTGGCATTAACCGCATTCATGAGTTATCTCATGATTGATTATCCAACCTTAATGGGGACGGTGTATTTCTGGAAATATCAGTTTTTAAATGAAGTACAGCCTACTTCGACCGTTGTGAAGACCACATGGGAAGGGGTGAAATATACCAGCACATTAGGCGCTCAACTCCAAAATCAGATATTGATTGATTACAACCACACATTTCTTAGAACAATATTGATTAGCTTTTCTATTAGCTTAGTGCTTGGGATTGGAGCGCTGCTTTTTTCTATGCGTATGTTTAGGAAAAAAGGTGATGAACAAACCGAGGAATATTTTATTCGTGGTATTCAAAAAGCGACACCAAAACAATTAGCTAAGCAGCTCAAGAAAAAGAATAACCAATCAGATTTTAAGCTCGATGGAAAAGCGATTTTTAAGCGAAATTTTGAAGTTCAGCATATGTTATTTGATGGTACAACCGGTGCGGGTAAATCTGTTGCTTTAAGAAAATTTTTACGTTGGATTAGAGATAGAGGTGACAAAGCGGTTGTCTACGATAAAGGTTGTACCTTTGTCAGTAAATTTTACAACGAAAAAACCGACGTTATTTTAAATCCTTTTGATGAACGCTGCGCCTTTTGGGATGTTTGGTGTGATGCGAAAGAGGCCTCTGATTTTGAAAATATGGCGGCGGCACTTATTCCTATGCATGGAGATGGTGATCCATTTTGGGTACAAAGCGCACGGACTATTTTCTGCTCCACGGCTTTTAGAATGGTCAAAGAACCTAACCGTACCACTGAACGCTTACTGGAAATAATGCTCACCTCTGAGCTGGAATCCCTCAGCGAATACCTAAAAGGAACTGAGTCAGCGTCCTTGGTATCAGATAAAATTCAAAAAACAGCCATTTCAATTAAATCGGTATTGGCCGCGTATATCAAATCACTCCGGTTTTTAGCGGGACTTGATACTGAAGGGGAAAATGGGCAGTTAATCCGACGTCGATTTTCTATTCGAGATTGGGTAAAAGATGATAATGAAAACGGTTTTCTCTTTCTATCCAGTAATGCACAACAACATGCTTCACTCAGACCGTTAATCTCAATGTGGCTGTCTATTGCATCAACCGCCATTTTAGAGCAAAACGAAAATGTTGATCGCCGTATCTGGGTCATTATGGATGAAGCGCCCAGCTTACATAAGCTGCCTGAGTTAGCCGAAACCATAGCAGAAGTGAGGAAGTTTGGCGGCTGCTACGTCATTGGTATTCAATCATTTGCACAGCTTAAGAAAGTCTACGGTGATAATGCGGCCTTAGAAATGTTTGATTTGCTCAATACCCGTCTTTTTTTCCGCTCCCCCTCTAATGAAATGGCCAAAATTTCCTCTTTAGATTTAGGAGAGCAAGAGGTCGATGTCTCCAAAGAGCAATACAGTTATGGCGCAAATGAAATTAGAGATGGTGTGTCATTGGGGCACCAGACCATCACTCGCCCTGTCGTAACGGCCTCTGAAATTATGCAGCTTGAGGATTTACAGTTTTGGTTACGAACGCCAGGTGATTATCCTGTGACGCAGATAGATCTTGTGTTCGATAAGATGCCTTCATTATGCCCCCCATTCATTAAACGTAAGTATACCCCCTCAAACAGAATAAAAGCCCTTGAATTGAGCTTAAATTACCATCAATTTAGCGCCGTTGCTCATCTCGACAAAGAAGATAAAACCGCATTGCAAGCCATTCACGATGAAATGTATGCCGGCGATGAAAATAATGAAGAACGCGCCAACGAAGCAAAACGAATGAATAAGCTCGCTGATAAATCCAATGCCGTTGCACAAAGCTTAATTGATATGAGAAAGGACAAATCAGCTAAGCCCTCAATAGCCGAAGGCATTAAAAAACGCGCTGAACAATCCAAAAAGCAACAGCAAGAAAATAATCAGCAAGCGGAAGCGGCCTTGTTGCATGAAGAGCAACAAATTGCTTCCTCTGATAACGAAATGTCTTTCGATTAAAAGACGTTCACGCTTCCTCATTAAAATTAATCATATTTTATCAGTTGGTTACATAGTGGTAAAAATTAAAAAAGGTAACGCAATGGATACAGAAGAAAAAATATGTAGCTTAATGCTCACCGCAACAGCTCAACAAACACTTATCGCAGAGTTGATTACATTACAGAAAGAGGAAGTGAAGCAACTTAAAAAGGAGCGAGAATCACTAATATCTGCTCATCGTGACGCACTAAAAGGGCTGCGCTGGAACAGAGTTGCCCTGATGTTTTTTGTTTGCTTTTGTACGTTGAGTTTTCCCCTCCTTGGATTAGCGTATTTTGTCGTAAATCACAGCACTGAAAATGTCAGTCAGCACGAATATGGCATAAGTGAATATAGAAAAAATAATGAAGAAATTAAAGAGATCTTAAGCCCAACGGTATTAGAGAAACCTGTTAAATACGCTCCTTGTCGCCCATAGAGATACCCACGATTTTTCATTTCATTATAGGAAATTATTATGCTTTCAATCAGTCCAATAGCTTCAAGTGCCAGCGGTGCGGCCAGTTACTATCTTACCGAAGAAAAGAACCTTGATTTACCCGATACTTCACTCGAAAAAGAAGAGTCAAATAAGGAAAACGAAGGCCAGTATTATCTCAAGGAACAAAGTCAAGAACCTAATACTCAATGGTTCGGAAAACTCGCTAAACAAGAGGGGATGCTAGGTAAGCCGGTTGATGAGCAAAAGCTCACACAGGTATTAGCCGGTGAGCTAAATGGTAACATCATTTCTGGAAAAAGATCCAATCACCGGAATGGGTTTGATTTTACGTTTTCCGCACCTAAATCGGCCAGTTTACTTGCGTTGGTCGGTGGGGATAAGCGTTTAGTTAGTGCTCACGATGATGCGGTTAAGTTTGCTCTGTCCCATATCGAACAAGATGCTGCCCAAGCAAAACAAACCGATCCTAATACGGGAAAGCTATCTTTTGAAAACACCGGTAACTTGCTCTTTGCTATGGTGCGTCATAAAACCAGTCGAGAAGAAGATCCCCAATTACATACCCACTCTCTTACATCCAACATGACACGAGATAGTAATGACAGATTACGCGCCTTAGCAAGTAGCTTAAAACAACAAGGAGGAGTCATTAATGGCACAGGGGAACGCGTTTATAACCACCAAAAATACTATACCTCATTATATCAAAGTGCTTATGCCAGGGCGGTTGAGGAAATGGGGTATCAGACTCGTTCAATTGGCAATAATTTATTTGAAATTGAAGGCGTACCTCAAAATCTACTTGATGAATTTTCAACTCGTAGCCAACAAATTAAAGAGCAAACAAATGCAATGGGATTAGATTCTCAAGCCGCAAAAGATGTCGCGGCCAAAGATACCCGCAAAACAAAAGAGTACACGGCGGAAGCGACTTTATTTGAGCAATGGCAAAAGAAGGTCTCTGACAATGGTTTCAACTTAACTGAATTTATCAAAAACAGTATGGAAAAAGGGGGGAAACCGTTAGGTACTGCCCTTAAACCCGAGGCCATTAATGCGGTTAAACGAGCGGTAGCACATGCCAGTAATACTCAAAATAGTCTCAACTATGCAAAATTAGTCGAATCGGCCACGCTAGAGTTTACCCAAGGTCAAAAGCTGGATGCATTAGATATCAAATTAGCCTTGGATAAGCAGATTGAGCAAGGTGTCCTCATTCCCTTAGATAAAGAAGGAGCAACCTTTACAACGCAAGCTCAAATAAAAGCAGAAACTAACTTGCTTGATAGTATCAAAGGCAGAGCGACGAATATGCGTAATATTGTCGATAAACAGTCATTACAAGGTAAAGGTTTAAACCAGGATAACCAAAAAAAAATCACTGAACTCTTTGCTAGCACTAAACAAATAAACCTCGTCAATGTGTTTGGTAGCAGTGAGCAATTAGCCACAGCACTATTGAATGTAGGGGAAGACAGTAAAAAACGTATCCAGATTATTACCCCCGATGCAAAAAGCCAACAACAAAGCAAAGACAAAGTCTTTCGTGATGGCTCAACGGTAATGAAATGGATTAAGAACTATTTTAAACCAGAGCATACTCATACACTGAGTCATTTTCTCAAAGAAGGTGAGCAAGGCAGTATCAGCAACCGCGACATAATCGTAGTTGAAGAAGCGAATAAATTAGGTATGAATGAGTTAAATGGCCTTATTAATAAAGCTCAGCAAGGCAATAGTAAGGTAATACTGCTTAATCATGCTAATGCTAAACAAGGCATGAAAGCCGGTAATGCGATTGAAGTGTTAAAAAAAGGTAATGTGAATATAAGTAATTGGGTTGCAACCAAGCAATCAAACACTTCCATGCAAATTCATGAACATGCAGACGGTGAACGTATAACTGCCATTGCCAGAGCTTATACTAATAACAAAAATAAAGAGTCGGTTCAGGTTATCGCCTCAACCCATAAAGATGTGAAACAACTAAACAATGCTATTCGAAATCAACTGAAAACCACCGGAGAACTATCACGTTTAGGTGTTAACATTTCCACTCTTAATCCGGTATTTATGTCAAATGAACAACGTGAAGTTGTCGGTCAATACACTAAAGGTATGGTACTAACAAAATGGACGAAACATAAAGGGCGTAACCAAAAACATACTTTTACGATTAACCAGGTCAATCGTCAAGATAATACCCTCTCCGTAACCGATGAAGAGGGTAAAAAATCGATATTATCACCAAACTCCCGTCCATTTAAAGCGGCAAATTTTGCCATATCAAAACCAGGTACATTGCATATAGCAAAGGGTGATAGCTTACGTATGGCGACTAATCATCATGAGAGTGGTTTGCAAAAACAATTTTTTACCGTAACAGCATTAAGCAGGGAAAATACAACACTTCAAGATGAAACAGGGAAATACCATACCGTTAAAACACAAAAACTTAATCACTCTCCACTTGATCATGCTTATGCGACTACACCTAGAAATGCCAATCCGAAAGCAACGCATCATATGATGAATATCAAAGCTTACAGTGCATCAAAAGAGTGGCTACATGACACGCTTAATCAAGGAGCAAAAAAGATAGATGTGTTTACTGACAAAGCGCAGCAGTTTGACGAAAAACTTGAAAAAAGCGACATTAAACCGTCCAGTATTAATCGAGTAATGCAAGCAACTGGAACACCTGAAAAATTCGTAAACAGTCAAACCTATCAGCTCCTTATCAAAGATGTTAATGCGGCGCTGAATACTATTAGCGCACAACATAGTGATAAAGGGTTGATCCATGACGCAGTTAATTTTGCCATTAATCATATTAGTGAAAAAGAAGCCGGTTTCTCTCAAAAAGAGCTAGTGACCAATGCTATTCAATATGCATTTGAAGAAAGAAATAGCAGCATAACCAAAGAGGAAATAGAAACCAAACTGAAGGAAATGTCACTCAATAACCCAAAGAATCATTCTGATACACAACTACTCTCCGCGGAGTACCAGGATGGTACGCGTTGGACGACGCAAGCAGCTATAGACACAGAAACGAGAATATTGGATAGATTTACAGCGGGTAAAGAGCAACTAAAACCACTTATAAGCATTGAACAAGCAAATCATTCACTTAATCAAAATGCTCGACTAACAGAAGGACAAAAAGAAGCAATTCAACTTATTACAACAACTTCAGATCGTTTCGTTGCCATTCAAGGACTAGCTGGTACTGGTAAGTCAACCATGCTTGAAACAGGCATTGAACTGGTTAAACAAAGCGAAATACTGTTGAAAGGTTCCCCACAAAACAAACAAACTCAATTTATCGGATTGGCCCCCACTCATGCCGCAGTCAATGAACTTAAAGACAAAAATGTACACAGCCAAACCGTGCAATCATTATTAACTCATTTCATCAGCCAAGGCACAAAGTCAGATCAATATAACAATACCGTATTTTTGCTTGATGAAAACTCCATGACCGGTAACGCTCAAATGGATAAATTTACCCACTTAATTGAAACGACTGGTGCCCGCGCTGTATTTTTAGGTGATACTCATCAGCTCACCTCACAAGAAGCAGGTAAACCGTTTGAGCTGGCCATGAGTAAAGGTGTAATAGATAGTGTTGTAATGAAAGACATTAAACGACAACAAAATGACACGCTCTTAGGGGCAGTACATAATATTGTTGATCGTCAGGGTGCAAGCGCCGTTGATAAAATCCAACAACAATTACCTTTTACAAAATACACCCCAGAGACACAACACAAAGATGAGCAAACACCAAAACAAGAGAAGCATCTAAACCATAACAAAACACAAAACATCATCTCAACTTATCAACCTATTACCGATAACAGTAAAAAAAATCAAGAGCTTGCTACTGAAGCGCTGCCAACCACAGTGGCATTGGAATATCTATCCCGAACACCAAAAGCACGAGAAAACACCCTGATTATTGCTTACACCAATAAAGAGCGTGATGATATCACCCACGAAATACGACAAGGCTTACAATCACAAAAAACACTCAGTAAAGATGAAGTCACCGTCCCTCGACTTCGTAGTGTTCATGCGAGTAAACAAGAGTTAGCGACAATGATGCCCTATCAACAAGGACTTATCCTGACAACAAATAAAGATAGTTATTTTGAGATAATGAATGTAGATAGACGTCATAACATGCTGACGCTTTCCGATATGCAAACAGGGGAAGAAAAACACTTCTTTCCCAAAAACCACGGTCATAAATTCACGAATCTATGGGTGAAAACCAACGAACCGCTCGCTCAAGGGGACAATATCATGCTGAGAAAAAGCGATATATCTCGAGAAATGGAAGGTAACAAAGTTTATCGTGTGAGCGCTATTGATGATAAGAAGATGACCCTAACCGCCAGTGATAACCATACTCTGACGCTCTCCACCCAAAAAATGAAGGACGCTCATTGGGATTATGCTTACACTCGTACCGCTGATATGGCACAAGGTGCAACTTATGATAACGTTATTACATCTATAAGAAGCACAGCTAAACTCACTAATATACGTCGTGCTTACATTGATATCACTCGCGCCAGCAAACACGTTAAAATCATTACCGATAACCCTAAAAAAATGATGCTCGCTTGGATGAATAACGATGTTAACAAAGTATCAGCGATAGAAACGAAGAATAAAGATTACCCAAACCACGCGCCCATGTTTAACAATAAGCCATTGCCACAGGACAACCCTAAATACCAGGACATTAACGGTGATCTCGATCTTAAATTACTTGCCTCTGATTTAAATACTCGCCTTCCTGCTTATAGTGAATCCCTTGCGACCCATTTACTCGGTGAACCCGACCTAGATAAATCAAATAAAGACACACTTGCTTTTAATGATGGTAATTTAAAATTGACCACAACTGGACAATATAGAGGTTATTTTAAAGACTGGAAGAGCGGTGATAAAGGCAGTTTAATAAACCTTATTATGGTAACAGAAAAATGTAATTTTAAAGCTGCACTGCTAAAAGCAGATAAAATGTTAGCTTCACCAGAACAATATAACCTTAAAGAAAATCCTGAACATGATAAGTTAAAAAATACACTTCCGATAAAACAAGCTAAATTTGAATCAAAAGCAAAACAGTATTTTGATGAAGCAAAACCCATCACTAATACATTAGCTCAGGATTATTTAAAAAAACAAGGAATAGATATTAACACACACGACAACCTACGGTATCACCCATCTATTTATTCATCCGAAACAAGAAAAACTTACCCAGCTTTGATTGCCAACGTCACCGATAATAAAGATGAAACGAAAGCAATAGAGATAACATATTTAGATCAAAGTAGTGGTGACAAAACAAACTTAAACAAAAAAATACTTGGCTCTAAGTCTGGAAACGGCTCTAAATCAGGTAACAACATTGTAATAAACAAAGGTAATAATACTTCTTATAGTATCATTACTATAGGGGTAGAGACTGCACTTAAGATAAATAGTAACAATAAACATAACGCCGATATTTTCGCATTAAATAGTAATAACGATATAAAAAACATAAGAGATAATGAATTACGAGAAAATATTATTCTAGTTTTAGATAAACCCTACCCACAACAATCAATAAGCTCTGTCATAAACAAGCTTGAAGAAAAAAACAAGAATGCATTATTTATTGAAACAAGCAATATTGACTCCTCTCTAGATAAAGATAAAATAACACAGCAGTTAGTAAATGAAGCCGTATACGGTTTCAAAAACAAAGATAGTTCCACACCGAAGTCCATTCAACATTTAAGTAGTGATATTATGAAATCAAAAGATATTAATGTAGGGGAGTTAGATAATATAGTAAAAATAAAAAACAAATATCATGAAATCCACCAAACTATTTCAATAGACAGTAAAAAACTTCAAAATAGTCACTCCGACATTGAACTGCACAACCTTAATATCGGAGAGAAACAAATATAATAAAAATGGAGGTGCATTTAAACCTCCTTTCCCCCACCACTTAATATAAGCTCGATTTTTTCATTTGATTTATCCATAGCAATTTTATGCTTTTCTTTTGCTTTCTCAAAATTATCTTTATTATCATCTTCATTGAAAACTTGATAATGAACAAGGCTAGAAACATATTGAGCTTTTACCGAATAGGATAAAATAGTTTCCAGTAACTCTCGCGTAGATATACCCTCATCATCATCTGAGTGTTCAATTATGCGTAGAGCAAATAATATTAAATCACGTGCTGCTGCTGCATCCTTACCCAACCCTTTTTCATCTCTATATGCTTTTATTTTTTTATACAAGCCGTCATCACATGGGACTTGAACAACCTTATTTCTAGTCATAACTATCTCCTTTTAGTGTATTAAAAGTGTATTAACTTGCTTTTTAAGCGTATTAAAAGTGTATTAACTTGCTTTTTAAGTGTATTAAAATATTAATACACTACCCTTTATAGCGCAAGGTTTAAATCCTTTTATTTTATGACGTTAATAACGAATTAATACTTTAATTATTAAAAGTGTATTAATTTTGTTGTAGCCCAGTATTAATGGGCTTTTAATACGATTGTATTAAAAAATTAATACACTTTTAATACATTTTCTATGAAATTTCAAACGAATTTCAAAAAAATTATTCTAGCTTTTCACTGTAAACAATTTATTGTTAATCAATGACTTATAGTGATTATAAGTTAATATTATTGACATATCAATATAACGTGGGGTGTGGGACTTATTTAAGCTCAATCTACTCGTCGTTACTTTTATGGTATTTGTTTCATTTCCAGGTGGGTATTCTTTTTCTTATTTACCAGGCCTCGCCGTCTGAGATGTACTATTTTGTATCTGGGATATATATTTTTACATATTAGACAAATAAAGGTTATTTATGAGAGGTTTATTATAGATAATAACAGTTCGATGCATTATAATTAATAGGTTATTTAATTATATGGAGGACGTTAGATATATCTATCTCCAGTTGTCTCAATATTTAAGGAAAGAATATGCGCAACTACCATCGTAATTTATTCGTTATTATATTTTTCTCTGTTTTCATTTCTGGATGCTCTGCTTTAACAACGGCAATTAAGAAAAGTGATTTAGATGTTAAAACTGAAATGTCAGACACAATATGGTTAGACCCCGTTAAACCATCAGATAGAACTATATTCGTTCAAACCAAAAACACAACCAGTGAAGATATAAACATAAATCAAGCTTTAAAAACAAGGTTATTATCCAAAGGCTACAAAGTTATTGACGATCCAGAAATAGCACATTATTGGATTCAGGTTAATATATTAAAAATAGATAAAATGGATTTGAGAGAATCGAGAGGTTTTCTTGCTCAAGGTTATGGTTCAGGTTTAATGGGGGCGGCAGCATTAGGAGGTATTGCAGCTTATAATACTCATTCAACTGGCACAGCATTAGGAGCCGGACTTGTTGGTTCATTAGTTGGTATGGCCGCTGATGCAATGGTTGAGGATATTAATTATGCTTTAATTACTGATATTCAGATTGTAGAAAAATCAAATATCCAGCAAAAAACAATAAATTCATCAAATATAAAACAGGGTAATTCAGGTTATATTACAACAAAAAGTGAAGAGGTTAGTAATTTAAAGAGATTCCAAACAAGAATCGTCAGTAATGCTAACCAAGTTAATTTAGAACTACAGGAAGCAAAACCTAAATTAATAGAGGGCTTAACAGCTTCCATATCAGGTATATTTTAAATAAAAAATAAAACAAAAAGGAGTGACAGATGAAAAGGTTTATTCTTGCTTTAACTTTAATATTACAATTTAATTATACATACGCGTCAAATGAAAATACTCATAAATACAAATCTTGCGAGAATAATTTTACACATAAGAAAACCTCTACTGGAGAAATATTCAGAACAAGTGATGTGGTTTATCATACTAATAAATTAGAAGCATTTAAAAAAGTATCAAAGTATATTGCAATGGATGGCTGGAATATTAATAATTCTGATATCAATATAGGAATGATAAATGCTAGCCAAGATGTACCTTTTTCTAATGGAAAAGTCGCACCGCTTAATATTTTCATAAACAATATAGAAGATGCCATTGAAATCTCAATTTCATATTCAACATCATCAGGTGTTTATTCACCAAAAGATGCCGTCATGAATAACTTTTGCAAAATTATAACTTCAGCTACATAACTGAATATTCAATACCTAAAAGCTATTAGCCCAAATAGCTTGGATAAATAACATAACCACAAATTATGTTACCAAGTTAATTGGGCATATCTATATCTCAAACCACACAATACTTTTACAAGTGAAGCAAAGTCAAAATAGGTATCCCCTATTTGACTCTCGATCTTAAGGTAGCTATTATAAATTATACCAATTTAAAATAGCTACCTTTAAATTAACTACTTTAATTGGCTATATGTTTAGAAAGGTTGTCGGCCTAAGTGCAATTAGGCCGACGGCAACAAAATGATGACATTTCAAAAGGAAATCATAATGTTACAAACAAAATATACCAGTAAATCTGATTTAATTCAAGAAAATGCAAATATTCCCCTACTTGCAATCATGGCTTTTGTTATTGGGGTGTGTATATCAATAACGCAACTACTATTATCGATAAATACAATAAATACATTGACAGCTAACTCAGATGGCTACGTTAACAAATCAATGATCACATTAGTAATTTTACTTGTTTTATGTCAGCCATTACTGATCGCTTTTCTCAAAGATACCAAGAATAATATTCACGCATTTATTGCAGGGGCATTATTAATAATTATATCACTCGGTAGCATTTACACAGTTCATTATACGATCAGTGATATGGCATCAACATTATCAACAACTGATCAGGAAAAATTAGATCTTGCGAAGGAAGACAAACAAGCATTTCGAGGTGCCATTTCAAAAGGTGTGGTAACACCTACAAAAAAAGAGCGAACTGAACTTGATGAAAAAATAAATGGTATCTTAGATCAAAAACCGCAAGCTAAGGATGAGGTTTGGTCTTTTGTTATGAGTATTCTTAGTGAAATAATGGTTATTTTTTGCTTTTTTATGTCATTTTCTTTTAACTCACAAAAGGAAAAAAAAGATAGTGATGATCAAGGAGGAGGAAACATAAGGAAACAAGAGTGTGAAAATTATCACGCTAATTATAATGGAAATTCACAGTTTAATGTGAAAGCGTATAGTGCCGAATCACATAATAAGTTAAATAATCACATGTTTGATTTAGAGTGTGATTATAGTGAATCACAGAAAATCTTCAATGATGAGATTGAGAGGAATATATTTAACGCCTCTGTTCAACTTAAAAGCAACGGTATGAGAGTGTCTAAAGCTGCAATAGCTAAGATCATTAATGTTCCTCGTGAATATTTATCTAAGCAATATTCCAATGAATACAATCAAGCTATTTCAAAGTTTGATCGCTTAACTCACTCGCACTAAAAACCTAAAAGGTGGCCTGTGGCCACCTTTTAGCCTCAACGGATCAACATATGAAAGCTAGAATTTATTTAATAACCAGCCATGACAGTAAAAACTTAGAATGTCATCAACAGTTAGTTGATGATACAAAATCCATAGGCTATTCGGTAGAAATCTATACAGAAGACTCTTTAGGCGCACAAGAAGACAGACCAGCACTTCTTGGAATGCTTAATGACTTGCAAAAAGGCGATATTATTATCATAGATAAAATCGGTAATATAAGCAGCTTACCTTTGGCTCATGCTAAGAGCCTTCTCGCCAAAATTAAAGAAAAAAAAGCCAGATTGTCGATCCCCAATATCATAAACATCTCAAGCGTTGATTCACCTAATAATACTCACGCCCAGCCCCTACTTTTAAAGGTGTTATTGCAATTATCTATAGATAACTATGACAAACTTGAAAAAAACAAAACACAGGGAAGATTGATCGCAAAAGATACGAGTAAATATAAAGGTCGGCAAGCAAATACTCATGTGCACAAACGTATTATTGAACTAAGGCCGCACTATTCTATTCGTGAAACTGCAAAATTAGCTCGTTGTAGTGAAGCCCAAGTAAAGAAAATTTGGAAGTTACATAAAAAAAATAAACTTTAAACATGTGGATAAGCTGATAAATATGTAATATGGTCGGTATATCCGACTTTTTTATTTAGGTGTACTTATGTATCAAAAAGGGAATTTAAATCGAATTTGGCTCGTTCTAGGTGCGTTAGATGCACTTGAACACCCAACATTACTAAACATTAGTAATGCAATTGGAATGCCCAAACCCTCAGTTAATGATATCTTGAAAAAATTACTAGATGGTCAAGTCGCTGGCGTTATTGTAAAAAAAATAGGAACTGAATACAAAATCATAGAATGGAATGATTTCAGGCAAGAAATAAATAAAATTTATACAAACAACACTTGACAGTCGGTTAAACCGACCACATAATAAGCTTAACCTTCATGATTTAGCTGTGCATGAATTCATTAAAAATAAAGGAATTTTTATGAAAAATGTAAATAAGCTTATAGCTAAACAAACAGAAAACGATGAATTCAAAAGTTGCTCAATTGATGACTCTTTACCTTCTTTACAAGGCACATTTTTTATAGTTTCATGCCTGATTGCTGGAATAACCATTGCAGGCGTTCTTATTGCTGGCAATGAAATAATTCATCAAGAATCTGCTGGAAAAGTGATTAGTATTATCTCGATAGATAAAGGAGCCAGAGTCGAGACAACTGAAGGAGTTTACTTTACAAAAGAATTATTTAATCTTTCTATTGATACAGAAATGCTTCTTGTTAGAAAAAATATAACTCCACCCTCTTTATGCAATAAGTCACAAACGCAGTGCAGCAGGTTAATAGGTAATAAATAAGCCAAATATTCCCCCCACCAAAAAGTGTAAGGCTCAAAGAATATTTATACGCTAATTCATTAAAAAAAAGGGATTTCTATGAATAATGTAATTAACCTACCCACTCAACCGACTAAAAGTAAAACAGAAAAAGCTATAGAATTAATAAAAGATATTTTTATTCCAGATAGCTCAGATGACCCATTTGAGCACTATCAACACCTATTTTTGTTAATTTTCGGTCTAATTTCGATCCCCGCAGCTATATGGTTTTGTATAAATACATTACTTACAAGCAGCGAAGCAATTATTAGCTACCAACCTGCTGGAAAGATTCTTAACATGACTCAAACAAAAGAATCCGTAAGGGTTGAAACCACCAAAGGAATTTACTTTACAAAAGAAGTGTTTAACCTATCGTTTGATACTGAAATGATAATTATTGAACGAAATAAACTCCCTATTGGTTTATGCGATAAATCAAAAATACAGTGCAACTCTTTACTCTAAAAAATCAGATATAAATCTTACAGTTTTATGTGATATTTACAACTTTAAGATAAAAATAGAAGGAACTAAAAAAATGGAATTACTAAATGACTTAATTAAAGAACCTCATTGGTTAATTTCCACCATTGTATTGATTTTAATAGGTTTGTATTTTATCGCAAAACAGCTTAAATCCATGAAACATGCTGAACATATAGTTAAAAGAGGACAATTTGAACCTTTGAGACAAGATGTCCTAAACGAAGCCATTAATGATGCTCAAGAAAAAGGTAACAAAGACCAATTTTTACAACTCCTAACTCAAATAAGACAAACTTATGGCCATGATGGAGTTAAGCTTGGGCATCTATATTGGATTTGGCGGATGATTGAAGAGGATGAGTTAAACCCTAAGCATATTCCTGATTTTAATTTTGAATTTTTACCACTAAAAAAGTCAGTATTAAACGAAGCTGTTAAAGATGCAGAAAGTCAAGGCAATAAAGAACAGTTTTTGAAATTATTGGAACAAATTATAAGCACACATGGCAACAATAATTTAAAAATGGGACACCTCAAATGGATCTGGGACATGATTGAAATTAACGATCTTGAGCCAATGAATATCCCAGCTTTCAGCTCTAAAAAAACTATAAGGCCAAAAACAATCAATCATAAACTACCTGAACTAACAACGGGTTTTAAAGGAGTTAAAAAGCACTATCTATATGGCTTTGTATTTTTAGTTATATTCTCATTAATATTCAATTGGAGTTTCAATGAGTTATTAGTAGGTTTTCTCATTTATACAATTATTGATTTTTTATTCGCAAATAAACAAGAGAAGTAAATCCGCCAAGCACCACATACTAATTAAGGGGGGGCTGCTCCCTAACTAAATATCGTTATCATTTTGATTTTAAAATAATTTCCCCCTCTTTTTCTTCAACCAAGTAAAGGCCAGTCTCTTTTATAATATCGATTATAGAGGCGCTTTTTTTGGGGTTAACTATCATTGCGAGGGGCTTTATTTGATTGCCATCACTATCAAAACCTTTCTCTATATCACTCTGATACATATAAATAAAGTTTGATTTTCTGTACTCATTCTCATTTATGAAACGACTATCGATTTTCAACTTAATTTTAATATTTTCAAGCAAATCAAATAGATTACGAGCGTCATTTGTCTCTTTATCAAGGTTTTCATGGATCTTCTTAATCTCAATCAATCTCTGTTCGAGATCACCTTTCTGCTTGCGGCCAATCGCAATAAACCGTTTAAGTTCATTTTTTACCCCTTTATATTCTGGAGATTTTATTTTTGGCTTTAGATGTCGGACTAAAATTTCATTTCGCCTTTGAGTAGGGATGTATCGGCTACTTTCCGAACAATGCAAGTAAAGATGAAGCAGAGAATGCTCAACTAATCCGTTTAGTCGACTTTTGTATGTTTCGTTCAACCCTGAATACCTCAACTGCTCAAAAGAGGGATATTTTATCATTATGAAGCTTGGAGTGCTATTTTTGCACCAATATGAATAGTGGTGAAATTCACCACTTTTTAGCATTCGCTTTTTGAGCCTTTTTTGCTAAGATAAGTGTTCATTTCGAGGCGTTTCAGCCTCAAATCCCCCGAACACCAAAATCGCGCTACGCACAATCCCTATTATGTTCAATAGGGGCGGAAAGGGGGAAGTTATCTGCTTGTTGAACAATCGGGATAAGGTCGCGGCTGCACGCGGCCTATCCTTATCTGTTATGTGTTCCTACGCAGAAACTTTTAATAAAGGCATGTTAATACCAAAGTGCTGAGCAGTGAAATAGACGAGCATTACACCAAAGCCAATAAATATAGTGGTTAAAAACCTAAATAAAAGTGCTCTAAAATGCGCCTTACGCTCTATCCTGTTTATAGCTTTTTCTTCGTCGAGTAATTCTTGCGCCAAATTATGTATGCGCTTATAGCTTTGTCTTACTTCACCTAAGTTTGCAACCCAACCATTATTATTTTGATTGTCTTTTTGATCTTTAATATCTTTAATATCTCCTTTGTGATAATCAAGATGAGTGTGTATGTTGTTTAACATAGTTTTAGTTAAACTATTAAATTCATCTGGCTCTTTAGGCTTCGATAATGTTCGTATAGTTTGTACTTTAGATATATATCGGTCAGATAAGTTTTGAAATGGGCGATTTTTCAAGCTCCCTCCTTTAAAAACACATGACGCCGCGCTCTGCGGCAAATTTGTCCGGCAGCAGCGCCTTGTTATGGCTTCTCACACTCAGCACCTTTCATTGAAAAGCTGGTTATAACCACGCCTTTGGAATCAACGTATTTCCAGTTTACGACTGTTTCGCTTGCTAAATCACGAAACATTTTCGTACTGGGGTCTGTGCAAAATTTGTTTCGAGAAAACTCGGCTATTTTCTTAGCGAACAGCTCATTGTCTATATCTTTTGCGTCGAGAGAATGAAACTGATAAAGAAAGTTAGCACTTTCATTTATATAAGTGACCGAGGCCAAATTTGTATGACTATCAATAACAATGGGCGCTTGCCTAGAAATTTTCTCTACCTCTTCTTTAACTATTTTTTCAATTATTTCTTTTGAAGGGGTTCTCTCTAAAGTATTTTCTTCATTTGTTTGCTGGATGACACGATTTGCATTCCAGCCCCCCCACAAAAAAACAAGCGCTATTATCCATCCGATTAAGAGTGCTGAATTTATAAAGGGGAAGATTGGCTTTTTGCGATTTGCTTTGGGGACTCGAGCAACAAGGAGACTAATGATTAGAGGAATACCTGAGTAGCCAAGGAAAAGCACTGAGTATATTGCAAAGCTTCGGGCAGCAGTCATTGCAATAGTGAATTGTTCTCCGTAATTTACGTCCAATACATTGTGACTAATTAAAGCATAGATTGAGCAGCTTAATAGAATTTTACCAATGGTCTTTAACAATGCCCTCTCCTTAGTGCTGAGCACTTGCTCTGTAGCCATAACAGCTAATTGAACAGCAGCAGGATGATCTTCCAGACCGCTTAATTTGATGAAACGAGAGTACACTTATGACCCATTGTTGTAAAATCGTTAACTGCTAAAGTAAGCGGTTGATAAGCATAAAAGTACAAGAGAAAACAGGTGGGTTTATGAAGGGAACCTCTACCAGTGATAACTGGCCTTATCACGGGTGTAGTCTAGCCGGGTTATGGGTGTATTCAAATTGGGATAAGCCGTGTAACCAAATTGAGCTTTGTGTACTGCTCACCCCAAATTGGACACTTTTCAGTGAAATGTGCGTAAATCCCCTAAATAAAATCATCTTCTCTGTATCCAAACATTGTTTTCTTGGCAAGATAGATTGAATCAAGTAGTGAATCTTCAGCTATTTTCTGAAGAGCAATACCAACATACAAAGAGTGAGATGCTAAAAGGGATGGATCATTAAACTCAATATCTAATATTTTTTTGCTTGGTATGTCTCCATGACTTCTTATTGCTAAGGAAAATATATGGCACAGTGCTTTTAAGAAATCGTGGGTTGTCTCTTTTCTAAGTTGGGGTATTGCGCCCATTTCAGCGAAAAGTCCAAACCTTGGTTGTAGACCTTGAAATACAAGGCCTACAAAGGAGTGG
>NZ_CANLZC010000046.1 GCF_947495455.1 uncultured Shewanella sp.
ACAGCATAAATGCGCCTTGAATTGAAAAGCCTGAGAAGCTCTGAATTGATCATCTATATAATAGAATTGGTATTACTAGAGTAACTTTAACCTCTCAATAAGTTTATCTAATCCAGCTAACCCATCTGCCGACAAATAACCATTATTCACTAAAGCCATCTCTAATTGTTGAGCACTATTAGTCACATCAACAATCCCAGCAACACCAGCACACCCTTTTATTTGATGCAGTATATCAGCCAAGGCCTCCCAATTTTTTTCAACAAGCTCACGCTTACCTTGTTCAATCATTCGCGTTAACTCTTTAACCAACTTGTCTTTTAAGTCATCATCAAACACACTAAAAATAGACAATTCCGTTTCATCAATGATTTCAAGTGTAATATCCCTATCGATCTGCATTTCAGCAACTTTATCAAGCATCTGACCCAGTTTTTCTAATGTCACTGGTTTAGTCAAATAATCATTCATTCCAGCGGCAATAGCATGCTGATACTCTGTGGGTTCAGCATTAGCGGTTAATGCCAGAATCGGGCATTCAGTATCGAGAATATTGTCATCTCTTCTCCATTTTTCAGTGGTTTGATAACCATTGAGGCCAGGCATTCTTATATCCATTAATACCAGATCAAAAATCTGCCGCTTTCCTTTTTCTAATGCCTCCGTTCCCGAGCTCACTAAAGTCACGTCTTGTTTTAATTCTGCCAGCATCTTGCCAATAATGATCCTATTTGTTTCCACATCATCGACCAATAATATTTTCAATTTCCAAGGAAGGAAATGAGTCGGCGTTTCTTTCTCCTTAGATAAGGAACCTCCTTGTTGCAATTCTCTCAGTACGCGTAATAACCGGCCAGGTAAGTAGTTTAATTCCGAATTTTCCAGCTCAGGTAAAGCTTCTTCAATGGGTTCAGCCCCCCATTGCTTTATCTGCTCGTGAAGAAATTTAGGTGCAAGTACACGTTTATAGGGTAAACAAATAGGTTGACTTGGTGCCTCCAAAGGCAACATAAAAGTAAAGGTCGACCCTTTTTGAAATTCACTCACAACAGATAATTGCCCACCCATAAAAGACGCTAAACGGGTCGAGATGGGTAAACCTAACCCAGTCCCCATTTCTTGGTGATAGGTTTGTGCAAAAGGTTCAAATATACGGGACAAGTCTTGCTTTCTAATTCCCATTCCTGAGTCTGTCACATGAAAATAAACTGATGTCTCACTTGCTTTAACATCAAGCCTAATTAACCCAACATCAGTAAACTTAACGGCATTACCCAGTAAGTTGACCAATACTTGCCTCACTCGAACAGGATCAAAATTGGCTTCTTCGGGCACATTTCCACTTAAAAAGCATTGTAATTTGATCTGTTTATGAAAAGCGCGAGCTGATACTGTGCACATAGCATCATCAATCACCTGCAGTATCGATGTCACTTGCTTATTTAATTGAATTTGATCGGCTTCGATACGAGAAAAATCGAGTAAATTATTAATAATTGAAAGTAATGAATTCCCACAGTTGTAAGCAGTTTCCACTAAATCTTTTTGCTTAACCGATAATCTTGTCTGCCCCAATAGCTCTAATGAACCATTAATCCCATTTAAAGGCGTCCTTATTTCATGACTAATACTGGTCAAATGCTCAGTCTTACGTTCAGTGGCTTTTTCAGCTTTTAATTTAGCAATACCCAACTCAAGCGTTCTACGTTCAATTTCTTTTTCAAGATTATTGTAATTTTCTTTAATGGTATCCAATAAGCGATTATAGGCTGTGGCTATTTGATCTAACTCTTTCGTACTGGATGCAGGAAGACGCCTATCTAAAGTATCTTGAACATCATTGGTAATAATATCAACAAAATGACCTAGAGGTTTTGCAACATGGTATCTCAATGCCATCAGTACAATGACCAACATGACAAATAATGAAATCAATGCCCAAGGTAACTCTCTAAAGATTGGCGCTAACGCAATTTGCTTAACATAATCATTTGAAATCAGTGTCACTTGAAGCCAGTCAGGTCCTTTAATCCTCTCTTTGATAACATGAAAACCTGTAAAATCGGTTTCATTTAAATGACCTTCCATTAAATAGTTCTGCCTATCATATTGCTCAGTAAAATGCGCTAATTTCCCTTTTGTCATCGCCTCTGGTGATAGAGAAAACACTTTACCATTAGGGATCAGGAAAAAACTCAATGCTTCAGGACTCATAGTGCCAAAGGAATTTAATCCAATAACAGGCTCAAAATTAATGGTAAAGCCAATTTGTAAAGCATGAGGATCATTAGGACGTTCTGAATAACTAAAGCTTAAATTATAAGATTTAGACGCTTCATCCCATATCGGCTCCCCCCAACGGATCCCTTCGACTGACGTTTGCTTCGATAAGGTTCTTAATGCTTTTACTCGAGTCTTAAAAACGGCATCTGTTGTATCTGTTTGAGCGTATAAGGTGATGCCTTTTTCAGGTTGAATGATAAAAGTATCGATATAATGATGTTGTCCAGCACTGCCAAATGTCTGTACAAACCACATGTTCATCACATCTTGGTAATCTTTTGAGGCATTATTAAAAGGAAAGTATCGAGACACTATGCCTTTGGTATCAAAAATACCAATTTTAGAAAAACTGCGATGTAATTGAGTCAATCTATGAACATCTTCAATAGCATCATTAAAAAGACTGGTTATCACTTGTGCTTGCAAATGATTGGCTTCTCCAAAAGAAGCCAGCTTTTTATTTAATAAACTAGAATAGGTATTATTATAAGAAACCGTTTCTATCATTAACCAAAGTGCAATAAGAATGGCAGTAAAAGCAACAGTTAACTTCACTGTTAAAGATGTCTTCCACATTTTTCTGACCATTATGATGCCACTCCAATAAAATACAGCAAACCCAAGAATGAAACACGCCAACACGATATAACCGACATCAAAAAACAATTAACACCTACTCTATTCGATAGAATAAAAAAGAAACAATAAATAACAAAGATAAAACAAAATTAAAGATGAATGCGACTCATCAATGACCATGCTAAATAAATCGCTTACCTTTTCTACTTTTTGTATTATCTACCATTTTCCTTGCAATCTCTCCAATATTTAACATGACTATTGTATAGTATACATACCACTCTATAAAACTTAAAATTTCTCATTTTACTCGAGCTAAGGTGTTCACCTGATAGGTCTTAAAATCATTTCACCACATACTAAGCCTATAAAAACATTATCATGAGATAAATAATGATTAATCGGCTTATAAATACTGGTATTTTACGAGTAGAAAAAAATGAACATTCTCAAAAGAAAGCATTTTTGGCTGATAAAGAAGCCATACTCATTGATAAAAAAACGGCAGTCACTATCGGCATTGTATTAACACCCAATACAGCAAACCTTTCTCTATGGGCAACTCAAGCCACTTTATTACTCGCCGCAAGTAAAGAAAGCCACGATGCCGCAATTGAATACCGGAATGACAGTTGGATGCTTTGGCATTATTACGATACGCATCATGAAGATGAGGAACTTGAGCAAAAAAGCATTAAACACCTCGCACTGGGTCGTTTTCTCGAAAATGGATTAATTGATTAACCCTATCGAATGTCACAGGGAAAACAATATGAAAAAATTAATTGCTAGTAGCCTACTGCTCTTTTATGTCTGCTTGGTACAAGCTGCCCCGTTAACTGACATCCACTGGCAAGGTGAGCCCTTCATGCTCTTTAGTCGAGGAACACCACTGGCCTCTGTGATCCGCGATTTTGCAAGAAATTATAACGTTCCTGTGGTTGTAAGTGATCAAGTGACCGATCAATTTAGCGGCAAAATTCGCAATCAAACACCAGCAGAAATTCTTAATGAGCTGAGTCGTTACGGCATAAACTGGTACTATGTAAACGGTGTGTTATACGCTAATAAAGCTCACGAACTCAGCAATATGCTTATTCCACTGAATACGCTCACGCCGGAACGAATCAAACAATATTTATCTAATGCACAAATACTCGACGAAAATGTTTGTAGCATTAACTCAGCTCCAGGCATTCATGCCATTGAAGTATGGGGCGTGCCAGAATGTTTAAGCCGTGTTTCTAAACTCACAAGACAATTAGATGCTAATATCACTGAGCAATATCAAACGCGTTCAGAAATTGGTTTATTTCCACTCAAATATGCCTCAGCAAGCGATACGGTTTACGAGTATCGCAGTCAAAATGTCACTGTACCTGGTGTTGTTTCCATTTTACAAGACATGAGCAATACCATGAATGGTAACCCTCTAGGCAGCAACCCAGCAGAAGCCGCCCTAAACAAGAGGACGACTTTTTCTGCTGATCAGCGAAAAAACGCCGTCATTGTTAAAGGCACAGCCGCAGAAATAGCAGCTTACAAAACCCTCATTCAACAATTAGACACGCCAACGCCAATGATAGAAATATCTGTCTCTATCATTGATATCAATGCCTCTGATTTTAGACAATTAGGTATTGATTGGTCAGCCTCTGCGGGTAGTGTTGCATTTAATAATACCGCCGCCATTGCGGGCACTAGCGTATCCACTATTATCAGCGATACAGGCGATTTTATGATGGAAATAAATGCATTAGAAAAAACATCTAAAGCCAAAGTGCTATCTCGTCCCTCTATTGTCACGCTTGATAATGTCCAAGCCGTACTGGATAGAAATATCACTTTTTACACTAAAGTCTCCAGCGAAAATTCAGCGAGTCTAGAATCTGTCACAACGGGCTCTTTATTAAGAGTTACTCCACGCTTACTGAAAGAAGATGATCAACAAAAAGTCATGTTATCTCTTAATATTGAAGATGGACAGCAAACATCTTCAATTAGCAACGCTGAGCCCTTACCTCAAGTCGCGAGCTCTGAAATTGCCACTCAAGCCAAGCTAAAATCAGGACAGAGCCTATTAATCGGTGGTTTTGTTCAAGATAAAGATGAACTGGTCAACAATAAAGTGCCTTTTCTTGGAGACTTACCGCTTGTAGGAGGACTTTTTAGAAGTGAAGAAAGAAATATACAAAGAGTCATCCGTATTTTCTTAATTAAAGCTCAGCCAATTAGCCTCAGAGATTAATCATATGGCGTTACAGTACAAATTACTCTGGCTTAATGGGCCATTAAAAGGACGCGAATTGCAACTACCTTCAGGCCAATTAACCATAGGTAGTGATGGCGATATATTGGCCATGTTAGAGGGAACGGATGAAATTACGCTCGATATCAATGAAACGGACATCCTATTACACTCGACTGTACCAGGACATATTGATGCAGAAGAAACCACATTTGAATCAGCCTTACCTTTTCATAAAGCGATTGAAGTGGCTGGTGTTGCTTTTGTGCTCGCGCCCATTGATGAACCAATAACCCTTTCTGAGCTGCCTTCAACCCAAGTTGTTAACGTCAAAAAAACAGCCAAAAATAAATCCAATAAGACTCGAAAAAATCATTGGGGCTTGCTCATCCTAGCAAGTATTATCGCTTTATTAATTGCGTACACAATCACGCTATCAGCCCCTGAAAAAGAGCCTAAAAAAACCATTCAACAATGGACAAATGGACAAATGGACAAATATGGCCTTCCCCATATTACCACCCGTTGGTCATCTGATACACAAGTTACGCTCTCTGGATATTATGATGATACACAAAAATTTAACGCATTGACCGAATCACTCAAAGCCAAGAATATTCGACTCATACAAGATGCCGTTTTTATTAAACAGCTACTCAATAATGTCAAAATGATATTAACAGAAAATCATTATGCCAATTTACAAGTCACTGCTGACAAAAGCATTCCCGGAAAAATCAACATTTCAGGTGCAATTCAATCCGGTGAGCAATGGGATAACACTGCAAAAATGCTCAAAAATATTAATGGATTAAAAGAGTGGAAAGTCACCAATCAAGCAAGCAGTCAAGTAAAAGTACTCATTGACAAACTCAGAGATAAACACTTACTAGAGGGAATAATGGTAACAAGAGCCAATGAAACCATTCGAGTCACTGGCCAAGTCAATAATCAAGTTGAAACCGCTATTAATCATGTTATTACACAAATTGAACAAACGCCGACGAGCGTCTATCAAATACAATTTCTTAATATTCCAATACATGATGAATTAAACAAATTATTGCCGTCAGAAATTGTCAGTATCGGCGGAAACGCTTCGGATCCTTATATAGAGTTAGCAAATGGAGAGAGGCTCTGGAAAAAAACTCGCCTTGATAATGGTTATATTATTAACTTTATAGATGAATATGGCATCGACCTTAGCAATAAAGGTGAAGTCATTCATGTTCCTTTCATTTTTTAATCGAGTAAACAAGATGCCAAGTATTACCTCATTAGAAGAAAAAATAAAACAAAATGAAAATGCCAGCTTAATTTATTGCAAACAACTCAACCAAATGACACTGGATATATCACAACAAAAAAACATACATCACGAAACTTGGTACGAAGCCATTAACGCTGCAGAAAAAGTCATTAACACATTAGATTCACGTTATCGGAAAAAACAAAACAACAGACTGGTCTAACCAGTTTAAAGCAATAATGACATTTTTCGATATAAAAAACCTATAAAAAGAATAGTATTTAACCATCCTATAGGAGGAAAGTATGAATGCACCAACACCTGATGATTTAAAAGCCATGATGCTTGACTTAGAGCAAAGAAAAAACATCTTAGCGAAACACTTCAATCATTTTGAGCAACTACAAGCTGAATTGGAAGTTATCAATCAACGTGCCAATAAAGGTGATTCAACTGCGATAAGAAAGTTGGCCAATTTAAACAATGAATACCCTAATGGGCTTCAAGAGCCACAACGTAAAATATTAACGTCAATGAAAGCATTGGAGAATAATTTTAAAGATTTAAAGAGCCAATTCGGCAATTTAAATTCAACTCATCTTCAATTAAATAAAGACAACACAGAAGTTAACTTGCCTAAAAAAAATGGAATAAAGAAACCGAAAATAAAACAATTTTGTTGATATAAGCAATTAATATTTAAAATTGCTAATCGTAAAAAATAACAACTAACTTAATCGTTAATACTTAAACTCATATTCATTAAAAGTGGCTTTATCACCCGAATAAGTCAGTCGTTAATATATGAAATATATATATATAGGAAAATTAAAATGTCTGTCACTTTAACTAGTAGTGTCACCTCTTCCAGTAGCAGTAGTAGTCAAAGTGACTATATTAAAGCGACCAGTGGAAGCAATATCCTGTCACAAGGTATCGCCATTTTATATACATTTATGAATACACTTTCGAGTATGGCGGATACTGCATTTACCGAAATGCAAACTAAATCTGATGTCACCAATGAGGCACAAAAGTTACTCACTTATATTGATAACTCTATTGCTGATGCCACAACAGGTGACGTTACTGATGATGATGGTAATGGTGTCGCTGCGCTCGATTATAATACTTACACTTATATGGTCGAAAACAATATTGAGGTGGATGGCGTCTCCATCAACGAATACCTTGGGCTAAGTAGTGATTCTAGCGATAAAAATACGCTATATTCATCAACTGAAGTAGAGGCAAAAACCATTGATTCAGGCAGCCTAAACGCCATTAGAGCCGAAATAGAGTCGGTTTCTAATACAGCCTCCGATTATGTGTCCACATCCCAGTTAACCATTCAAAAACTCATGCAGACTTATAACGTGACCGTCAGTCTCATTAATAGTATGCAAACCTTAATCGCTGACATGTGTAAATCCATTGCACAAAACATTCGTTAACCCATAGTAAGCGAATGATATAGCCATCATCACTGAGTTTGATAAAGAGAGGCCGAACATGACAACAATAACCAGCAGCGACAGTATTACAGCAACCAGTGCGAGTGAAAAAACAGCCTATCAAACCGCAACCAGCGGCAGCAACATACTCTCACAAGGCATCGCGATATTGTATACCTTCATGGCGACCCTCTCTTCAATGGCTGATACAGCCTTTAGTGAGATGCAAACCAAATCTGATGTCACCAATGAAGCGCAAAAATTATTAACCTATATTGATAATTCCATTGCCGATGCGACAACAGCAGAGGATGGTTATGCTCAACTTGACTATGCCACCTACAGTTACATGATAGAAAATAATATTACTGTCGGCGGAGTCGACATTAATACTTATTTAGGGTTTGATTACTCAGAATATAACTACCTCGCGTCTGAAAGTGCCCTTGAAAAATGTGGCCTCGATTCTGGCGAACTCAATGCCATACGAGCCGAAATTGAGTCTGTTTCCAACACGGCATCGGACTATGTGTCTACATCACAATTGACCATTCAAAAGTTAATGCAAACCTATAATGTCACCGTCAGCTTAATTAATAGTATGCAAACCTTAATCGCTGACATGTGTAAATCCATTGCACAAAACATTCGCTGATTACTCACTCATATTAAAGAAATAATAACAATAACAAGGAACTTTTATATGACCTCAATCGCAACCGATACCAGCATAACCTCAAGTAATTCAAACGAGAAAACAAATTATCAAATTGCCACCAGTGGTCGCAATATTTTATCTCAAGGGATCAGTATTCTTTATACTTTTATGAATACGCTGTCATCAATGGCCGATACCGCTTTTAGTGAAATGCAAACCAAATCGGATGTCACTAATGAGGCACAAAAGCTATTAACATACATAGACAATGCGATTTCTGATGCCACCACAAGCGATAATGGTACCGCAACACTTGACTACACGACTTATGAGTACATGTATGACAATAATATTGAGGTTGATGGACAAAGCATTAATGAATATCTAGAACTTTATTTTACTGACAAAGCCAGTGAAGATGTTGCAACATGTAAACTACTGGACTCTGGACAACTCAACGCCATTAGAGCTGAAATTGAATCGGTATCCAATACCGCATCAGACTATGTGTCTACATCACAATTAACCATTCAAAAGTTAATGCAAACCTATAATGTCACCGTCAGCTTAATTAATAGTATGCAAACACTCATTGCAGATATGTGTAAATCCATCGCACAAAACATTCGATAAGGCAAAAAAACGAGTAAAAAGCAGTAGAGAACATGCAATGAAACAAGAAGATTTCAACACAATACAAACATTCTTAACAAAAGGCGGCGCAATAAAAATGCTTGCCAACGCTGATCAACAAGATCTGGATATTGTCTACCACTATGCTCAGCAATTAATGGCAGGCCATGATTTTGAAGGCGCCAAACGCATTTTGTATTTCCTCACCTATCTGGATCACTGGAGTTATGACTATCAATTTAACTTAGGTCTCTGTCATCAACACACTCAAGCTCATCTAGAGGCACTGGTTTGCTTTAGCCAAGCAGGCAAAGTCAAAATGACACAGCCTTACCCTGCATACCATGCTGCCTTAAGTTATCTTGCATTAGACAATCATGATGGCGCTCAAAAAGCCTTTCATGCCGCGCTAATTTGGTGTCATGACCATGTTCAATACGCCACATTAAAGCAGACCATTAATGAACATTTAAAAGGATTACACAAGGAAGCATTATGAGTACATCTACCGTCAGTAATAATTTGTCTAACACGAGCCAAACCAATCTCGATGCCATCACCGCAACCACGGTTGCCAGTATTGCAAAAACCAATTTGCCCAGTTGGAGTAGTGACACAAATAATACCAGTAGCTACGACTATATTGATAGTAACTTCAGTTTAAAAGAAGCCGAACAAGCAATACGAAATTTACTCATGCGGCTTGCTGACTTAAATACCAATGATGCGGCTGTCAAAACAGCCGATAATGCCACGCTAACCGCATTAACACTATCATCCTTTGAAAAGGTCTCCATGAATGACCTACAACTATTAATGGCCAATATCAGTCTTACCACCTTTTCAAATACCGCAGACACTGCGATTAAAGCCAGTGAATTAAGAACTGAGATACAAAAGTTCTTAAGCGATAAAAAAGTACAAGACTACCAAGATCAACTGGAAAAAAACCAAGAATTAAATGACAAAGCCAAAAAAGGCCAAGTGATTACTTTCTGCTTTGACTGGGCAGTCGCCGCAGCAGAAGTGGCCTATGGTATAGGAAAACTGGCCACAGCAGCGGCTACTGGCGATGCGTTAGGCATGGCCGCAGGGGCGGCTTATCTCACAGCCGGTGTTGCAGGCGCCGTCAAGGCAGGGGCTGAAATGGCACTCTATTATGGTGTCGGTGATGAAGACATGCTAAATGAGATGATCGATGTCGCAGGTAAAATACAGTTGGGCGCAGAAATCGCTGGTGCCGCGCTGGATATCATGCAAGTCGGTAAAGGCATTGCTGCAATAAAAAGCGCTCAAACTGGCGCAACCGCTACCATTGAAGCTGCCGCGCCACAAATTACGCAGCAAATTGCCGCTGCTGGCAGTAAAGAAGCGGCAACGGCTGCCACTAAAGTCATTGTTGAGCAAACCGCGGCACAAGTCACGAGCCAACTCACGCAAAATATTGTCAATACTACAGTAAAAACCGCCGTTGAAACTGCCGTTCAAAAAGCTATCGCAGAAACAGTTCAACATGCTATTCAACAAACAGTACAGATCACAGCACAAGAGCTCAGTAAACAGATCACCAAAGAGGTCATGAAACAGGCCGCCAAGGCTGTCGTAAGCGCTGCGCTATTTGAAATGGGAAAAATCGCCACCATTAGAGCCGCATCCACAGGCGGCAACCAAATTGCCCAAAATGCCATCAAGCTTGAGACCAATGAAATTAGCAATCAAATCAGTGAACTGATTGAAGACCAAAAATGGTGTCAATTCATCTATGACTGGTTTCAAACCCTTAAAGAACAACAAACTGAGGCCATGAAAACCGCCATTGAACAATCAAGTTCGGCGACGGAAGGCGCCAGTCAAGCAATCAGTGACAGCGGCAGTTTAAATGCAAGGATCGCCAGTGCCATTGTTGCTTAAATCATTTAACGACTCAAAAAAGTACACCTAACATAAACCAAAAACATCAACAATAAGAGAGAGATAACTATGAGTGACATCAATACTAATTATACCAACCCAATTGACACTACCAGCGCATCAATCATCAGTAGCAGTAGCAGCAATACGGATGATTTAACCAGCTTAAGCCAGTTACTATTGGAATTTCAGGAGTTAACAAGAAAAGCAACCAGCACATTACAGGAATTACAACCTCAACAACTGCAAAACCAATATGACATTCGTGTCGCGGCATTGCACAAACAACTAGATGCTATCGATACTGAATTACAAGCGGGCAATACTGAAGCGGTTATTGGCATGATTGGCGGTGTCATCACCACTTTAAGTGCCTTTGCACCTGTAGGATTTGGAGAAGTGGGCTCAACGGCGATTCAAACCGCAGCAAAAGGCCTTACAGAAGGCTTAACCAGCGCCAGTAAAACCTTAGATCTTACTTATATAATGGGGAAAGACAAAAATGGCATGTCACTCAATGAGCTGTCTCAATTGGCGTCCACATTAAGAGCTGAGTCAGAGTTTGTCACTCAAGGTGGCCAAGCTTATGATCAAATGGCAAACAGCACTAGCTCTAAAATCTCACAATTGCGTCAAGAGTTGACACAAACAAGCCAGCAACTTGTTCAGCTAATCGCTGGCCTTGAAAAAGCCGTACAAAATTAATTTTCTTTAAAAAATTTTGGTACGGGTTGACTGAACGCTTCAGCCAACCCGTTTTTCCACGCTAACAAGGAAAAGAATATGGATCCCGTTACTCGTTACCTAGCCCGTCAAGGCATAAAAACAACCGACGACTATTTTGAAAATAGTGCATTGCACTGGGGACAACGCTGGGAACACCCAATGTGGTCGCTCGTCTACCGAGTAGAAAATGATGTACTCATTTTTTGTGAGTTCAAAAGTAAAGGTGATCCCGTTGGCATTAGCAGTGCCGTCTCTCAGTTTATCAATAAAATCCGTGTACTGCGCCGTGACATTAAAGAAATTAAAGAGATCAGAGGCTTGATTATTGAAGATGGTGGCCACCCAAAAGATCGATTAACCCGCCAGGCCTTTAGAAAACAGTTTCTTTTACAGGGCGCTAAAGAAAGGATGATTGATGGCGATAATTGGCTCGTTTACTGAGCAGTTTTTATGATGAAAATTAATAAGCCACCTTAAAATAAATAATTTCAGGAAGTATTATGAGTAATATCGTTAATCTAAAATTTAATCAAGCTTTCCATATATTAGCTGAAGCTTTTTTTAAGCACCAATCACTCCCCTACCAACGCAGTGAGATATACGATCTTGCCCTCACCTTGCCCGGCGAAGAAACCACTCCACTTGTTCTTATGCCACTGAACCAAGATACTGGCCTCTTTTTGAGTAAGATCCCTTTCGAATCGACTGTCGATGAAGAGGTTTTACGTTTCTTTATGACACGAAATCAGCTTAATCAACAATCCTGTATTCAATATGCCCTTAATACTGATCAAGATGGCAACACTCATATTATGGCGCAATCCCAGTTCAACCTAAGCGCTATTGAGTTACCTGATCTCATTAATATTTATGAAAATTACATTACAGAACTGACACTGATTTCCCAGCAACTAGAAACACTAAAGAAGTAATATTATGCCAGAAGCCATAGTTAATCAGACACAAATACAGGCTATGATCACAAGTGCTTATCAGCCTGAAGAAAATGAAAAATATCAAAACGATCTCGACATATTAAAAAACTTTATTCAGCAACAAACAGGCGGTGAAAAGCTCAATGAGAAAACACTTACCGCAACAATTTTAGCACTTCCCGACTTAGTTGAGGGGGATACGAAAAGCTTTACTCATTATCAAAATACCGCACGTCACATTCACTCATATGCCAAAGCTATTAATGAATTTAAACAAGCAAACAACTCCTCACTAATAGAATCAAGCCCACAAAATGGTTCCAATCAAGATGGAGTTCATCTTAAAAAAGCCATTCAAGAAGGTTTAAAAAACGCACTCACTCCAGGTGAAAACATCAAGTTTAAAGGCAAAGAACTGTCCTTTGAATTTAATGTTAAACCTTTTGTCGAGAAAACAAGACCAACCGTCACAGGTAGCACAATTACAAGCGCAACCTCTTCATGGGGACCTGGTGTCACCAGTTTGACAGGTAAGGCAACTTCTAAACTTAACTCTGACATTGAAAAGCCTTTCCTCAGTAACCCTATGCATCGCACCATTGAAATTAACGGTGAAAAAACATTTGAATTTGGGCGTATGGGTTTTCTACAAAAAGGCCAAAGTAATGCATTTAGTCAATCTGTGGATATCTTAAAACAACGTACAGAGAAGGCACCAGAACTTCCTCACTTCGATTTGCGGCTTATGAATACCAATGCAAATGAGGCGCTGCTAGCTGAACATCAAACAACGATTAATCTAGCAAATAAACAGCGTGAAGATGATGGATTAGGCGAAATACAAACCTGTACAGTCCCAATCAACCAGAATGAAAGAAACGCCTGGACTCGATTCCAGTTTGGACTCGCTGTCATGTATAATAGCATAGACGCAGCCCCGAACCCTGTTGCAAAATTAGCAGCAGGCATTGTATTGGGCGGGTTAGGCTCTGTGCTTGCGGGGATTGCCACACCTTTTGTCGCCTTTGCTAGCTTATTTTCAATTGATAAAGCTTGTGTGAAAGAATGGGAAGCAGCTACGCCGAATATCGATAGTCAGCTTCAAAAATTTGAAAAATTGCTTGAAACGCAACCAGAAAATACAAAAGCTAAAGCCATTATTAACGAAACAAGAACTTTACTTGATTCTATTTCCCAAGATCTTAAGGGTAATCACGCCCCCAAAGGCACGGATGGCCTAATGCTCTCCGTTTTGTTAATGAAAAGTGCGGATGCATTGGGTATGTCCGTCTCCGAAGGCTGTAAGAGCAATAAAGACAGAGGCACTATTGTCGATATGATGATTCAAGCCTTAGAAATTAAAAATGCAAACAACCAAGATGATACGTATGAACGTTTAGACTTCACCAATAAAACGGACAGACATATCTTTAAACAGGTCGTTCAGGAAGCCGAAACCCGTCATACATCTGCCAACAATACAGGCATTGAAGGTAATATGTTTGAATCGGGTGATTTTCCAAGTATTTTAGGCTTTAAAGCCTTAAGATCCTTCGTAGGCATTGGTCCTTTAGGTAAAGCATAACCTTTACTGACGAAATTCATATCAACAGCCATCAAACGATGGCTGCCAATTTTCACATTGCACACTAATAAAACGAGATGACACAAAGTAACTAATACTACCTCATACATCATAAAAAGCCCCTTAATCCTAAATTAATCAAGCTCCTCATCATAATCCACATCCATCACGAAACGCAGTAAATCGGCAACAGGTTCAAACAGGCTTTCAGGGATCACATCGCCCGGTTTCACCTCTTTGTATAAGGCTCTGGCCAAAGGCACATTTTCCACTATTGGCACCCCAGCCTTTTCAGCCATTTTGATAATGTGCAGCGCCATATGATCTTTGGCTTTTTCTGTCACTTTAGGCAGTGGTGTTTCCCCTTCTTTATAATAAATACAAACCGCAAAATGAGTCGGGTTTCGCACCACCGCCGTCGCCGCCTTAACATTACCTGCCGCACCACTGTTAATTTCGCGCCCAACTTCCTTACGCTTATGCTTCATTTCCGCATTCCCTTCGGCATTTTTATGCTCTTGCTTAGTATCTTCTTTTGACATTCTCAGTTGCTTCATCACAGTGAAACGCTGAAAACCATAATCCGCCAAAGCAAACACGAGATAACAAGCAATAAAACTCATCCATAGCCAAGTGCCCATCTGAAAAGTGACCATTAGCCCACAAGTCTCACCACACAAAGGTAAATATTGAAATGAATTAACATATTGATGTAAAAGGTAATAAAATACACAACTGAGCACAATCACTTTAGTTAAGTTTTTGGCAAACTCAAATAAACTTTTAAACGATACTAACTGTTTTGCATTTTGCAAAACATTTAACTTTTTAAAGCTGGGCATCACGGCTTTTGAGGCCATTAAAGGGCCAATTTGAATCAGAGTTGATATGACAGTGGTCGCGGCTAACAGTAAACCCAATGCGCCCACATAACGAATGAAGAGATCGACAAATTCATTAACCACCAACCCCGATGCTTGTTCTAGCGGTAGGTTAATGCTGTTTATCATAACATCGATCATGTGAATAATGGCTTGCAGCATTTCTCGGCCATTATAAAAAAAATACGCCAAAATAACCGCCATTTGTATGCCCGTTAGCACTTCTTGGCTCTTAATCACTTGGCCTTCTTTACGGGCGTCTTTTATTTTCTTGGGGGTGGGTTTTTCTGTTTTTTCTGACATAGTACCCTGCTACTTATTCGGTGCCAAATAAAATAAATAACTGACCAATTTCTTTTTCAAACAAATGAATTTGCTCTAAATAATGAGTCAGTGCAAACTCAATACTATAAAGTAACAGTAACAAGACTAAGCCACTTTTAATGGGCATGGCTAAAAAGAAAACATTTAATTGCTGCGCGGAGCGGTTCACTAACCCTAATGCTAAATCCACCAGGATCATAATCACAATGGCAGGCATCGCAAAGCTTAAACACAGCGTCGACATCAATCGCCATTGTTTACTGATGAAATCCAATAAATCATTTGAAAAAAACAATTCAGAACCCACAGGTAATTGATTATAAGACTGATAAAGTGATGTCAGCAATTCATTAAAACCGCCCGAGACAAGGAACAATACGGTAAGCACTTGAGTAAACAAAATACCGTAAATTGAAGATTGCACATTCATTAGCGGGTTTAACACTGTGGCCATAGATGCACCACGCATGTTATCTATCACAAAACCTGCCATATCGATTGCCCAAAAAGGAATTGCCGCGCAAAAGCCTAAAAGAAAACCGATAATAATTTCTTTCGTAAACAATTTAGCGAGAAACCACATGTCCCCCTGCATTAAGGTGTCTTGCATATCACTTAGCACTGGAATAACAGGCATGGCAAATAAAAAAACCAATGCATTACGAATTAAGGTACTGCTCATTGCACCACCCTTAAAGATAGGCAGAAGTAACATCATACCCAGTGGACGCATCATGCACAGTGCAACAACAGGTAAGAACTGCATTGGATTATCCATTAAAGCCCTCTCACATGACTTATGTCAGCCAATGCCGCATCACACCATAAACTTCGGCATAATTCGGCATAAATAGTGTAATGAGTCATCCACTTTACAGTGAAACATTAGCCACCTCGCATGTGGCTAATTTGATCAAATGTCAAAGTGGCATAACTCAATAAAGCACTGCCCATCCAATGGTATGAGGCCACCAGCGTAATACAAACGGCCACTAACTTAATCAAAAATTGCAAGGTTTGATCTTGAATTTGCGTCAATGCTTGCACTAGGCTGACCATCACACCGACCACCGATGCCACCACCACCACAGGTAAGGATAACAAGAGCACAATCCAAAGCAGCTCAGAAGTTAATTTAATAATTAATGCTTCACTCATATCGATCCCATTTTACCCTATCGCAACCTATCTATTTAACGTCAAACAATGACAAGCCAAGATTAATCCTTCATCACACTCTTCAATCCCGTTTTATCCTGCTGACAATGTATCCACTTCACGGCAAACAATGGCCAGTCAAGATTAATCCTTCATCACACTCTTCAATCCCGTTTTATCCTGCTGACAATGTATCCACTTCACGGCAAACCATGGCAAATCAGCATAGCTCCTTAGTCCTACGCTTATGGTGAAAAGTCGCCATTTCATGAAAAAGAAATCATTAATTGTCCTATCAACTTTTCCCATCCCCCCATTAAAATGAAGATGAGTAACTTAAAAGGAAGGGAAATGGTCATAGGTGATACCATCATCATCCCCATAGCTAGTAGAATATTTGACACCACTAAGTCTATGGCAATAAACGGTAAGTAAAGTAATAAGCCTATCTTAAAAGCTTCAATAAGCTGGCTTAACGCAAAGGCTGGGATCATGACCAATAATGACTCTTTTGATAGAATGTCATGATATTTTTGAGGCCAAATTTTTTGACCTACATTGATAAAGAAGTAAGCTTGTTTTGTGCTGGTATTACGCGCTAAGAATTCACGATAAGGAACCAAGACTTGTGTATCAACCTTACTCATTAAATCGGGATCATCAAGGGTAATAGGGGAGACTTCAAGACTATCGTTAACCGCCATTCCTATAGGCGCCATAGTAAACAAAGTTAATACCAGAGCTAGACCATAAATCGCCATATTGGGCGGAATTTGCTGAATACCTAACGCATTTCGCAACATTGCAAAAACTATGGCTAATTTAAGAAAAGAGGTCCCCATTACGGCAAACAGCGGCAATAAAGATAAGCCAAACAACAAAATTATCAGCTGAAAAGGTTGATCGAGTATCGCCATCTAGCATCTCCTTTAGTCTAAGATGCCATGATGACGCTATTGTGTTTTTATCACTATCAGGTAAAAACCTGACATCAACCAAATGATGACGATTCAATTCAAATATTCTTCTATCTGAACCAATAAGCCTCCTCGCCCGCGTAACAATTTACCGATTGCTGTGATCTCAGTACCATGAGTCAGCTGTGCTTGACTGTACATATTGATTTCACCGGATAAACGATCCCCTTCCATCATACTGCCAATTTGAGCAAGGGATAATTGAATGCTCGCCAGTTTAACCACCAGAGGCTGATACATAAATTCAAGTTTATGGCTCATTTGTTCGATGATAATGCCGTTTTCATCGATATCATCCAGTGATACCACAGCAATCGGCCTATCCCACCATAACAAAGACTGACCTTGTTCTGGCTTAACATCCCCTTTGAGCCATTGACCTTCACTTACTTGAACGCGTTTAATCTCTGCGCTGGATTGCTCAATATAACCTGCGATTAAACTCAGCTCCACTAAAGGATCTTGCCCTCGAAAAGGTGACCATTGGCTTATCATGTCTTGATATAAATGAACGGGTAGCTGCAATAAAGCGCACTCAACCCCATCCAATGTCATTAATGGATAAATATCATCGGGCAATACCATCATTGTTGGCGTCGCCTCCAGTAATTCTCCCAACCAATCCCCAGCTGGCTCAAAAAGAACAGCAGAGACACACGCAAGTAATTCATCGGGTAAATCACCAGGCTCTGGCAATCCAGAGTAATTCTCAACAAGGGATTGCCAATCTGCGTGACGACACCAAATACCAACATTGGATGATTGCCCTTTCATCGGCCAAAAAAACCCCTCTCCAAATAAACGGGCAAGCTCAATTTTACAACGTTCATTTTGTAATCCCGTTCCAATTAGCTGACTTAGACTCAATAATTCATTCGCCGACACATTTCACCTCCAATGTCACAGGAATAGGGCGTGTTTGTAATTGTTCACTTAATTTATTCGCCACTTTATTGAGTGCATGCTCTTGACGTTCATTGGCAGGAAACAATTTTATTACAGCCTGATTTTGACGGTAGCTAGCTTGGATCACTAAGCCCATCATAGGCCCATTCAATAAGCGATAACATAACATATCGCCTTGACGCATAATCTCAGCACTGCCTTTACGAAAAACGCCCCCCTCTTGATTTAACATGTCGAGATCGGCTTTATTGATACTCGCTCGCGCTTGTTTATTCAACGCTTTTGATGTGGACATACAAAGCGAAAAGCGATGACGCAGCTCAGGATCGCTCTCTCCTCGCTCTTCCACTGACATGACTCTCATATATTGTGCCTTATGGACACTCAGACTATGACTCATCAAGTACCACCTTTAGTTTCTCTTGATCTTTCATGAGTTTTTGAATATCAAAATTCAACTTCACTATCCTTTGTTCAACATCGGCGAGTCGTTCTTTATGTTCAAGAATTGACTGCGCTAAAGCCCGCTCTTTTTGATACTGTTTCGCCAAGGCGAATTTAAAATCATCAAATTCACTCGGTGTTAAACTCTCTTCGGGTAATGTTTGCTCTCGTATCGCCAATAACACCGCTTCTCTTTGCTCAGTCACATTTCGAATATCCTGCATGATACTGGCACATTGCGCTTCTAGATCAACCAATAACCGTCTTAATTTATCTTCTTTTTGCTTACGAATCGTTACTAAACGAGAAAGCATCTTCTTGTCAGCTTCATCAATATCGATTGTTGACATTCCCTACTCCCTAACCGAGCCTTAGCCTCACTCACCACATCTGCAAGTAACGACGAGTAGTGAAGCTAGTAAAATGCTGTCTTCAAACGGACTGTGCTCATCGACATCTTACTACCTAACCAAACTCACAACGTCTGCAAGTGAAGAAATCTTTGCTCATCGACGCCTTGCTACCTAGCCTAACTCACAACGTCAGCAAGTAACGAGATAGTGTCTTCAAAAGGACTATGCTCATCGACATCTTGCTGCAAAAAAGCTCTTACATCATTAATTTTTCTTACCGCCTCATCAGTATCGGCATCATTACCTTCTTGGTATTCTCCGACTCGAAGTAACAATTGCACTTCTTCATACAAAGACAAGTATTGCCGCATTTTAGCCGCTTGTACTCGTTGAGATTTCGGCACAATTTGATCCATCACACGACTCACACTGGCATTAATATCAATGGCAGGATAATGACCAGCACCAGCCAATTTACGGGATAACACAACATGGCCATCTAAAATAGACCTTACTTCGTCAGCCACAGGCTCATTAATGTTATCTCCTTCCACTAACACAGTATAAATACCAGTAATATTACCTTTCTTTCCAGGGCCCGCCCTTTCTAATAAACGGGATAAATTCACAAAAACACTGGGCGGAAAACCACTGGCTACCGCAGGCTCCCCCGCAGCAAGACCGATTTCACGTCCCGCGCGTGCAAACCGCGTTAATGAATCCACCATCAAAAGCACATTTTTCCCTTGATCCCTAAAGTACTCCGCAATAGTCGTCGCCGTCAGCGACGCTTTCATTCTCTCTAACGGCGGTCTGTCTGATGTTGCTACCACCATGACGGTTCGCTTACGGGTTTCTGCGGGTAAGTTATACTCCATAAACTCACGTACCTCACGCCCCCGTTCACCCACTAACGCCAATACCACCACATCCGCTTCGCAATGAGAGGCAATCATGCCTAGCAGCGTACTTTTTCCTCCCCCTGCTGCGGCAAATATCCCCAAACGTTGACCCTTACCGCAAGTCAACGCGCTGTCTAATGCTCGAATTCCCATAGGTAACACTTCTGAAATCAATTGCCGACTTAAGGGATCCGGTGCTTCACTGTGATTTTCCCGAAACTCAGAAATGGGCGTCCCTTGCCCATCTATGGGCTTACCTAATCCATCTAGAATACGGCCCAAAAGCCAACTACCCACCGCCACTCGATGACCATGGCCTAATAATTCAATGTCTTCCCCTGTGCGCAGCTTTTCGGTACTGTCAAAAGGCGACAGCATGGCCTCGTCTCCCATTAAGGCCACCACCTCAGCACTTAAACGATCGCCTATCACACATAACTCTCCTTGATGAGCGCCAGGCAAAGAAGCACGAATGAGTGTCGGACCGATTTCTTTCACTTTACCAAAATAGCGTACGGCAGGTACCACAGGCACATCATCAAATAAGTCCTTGTTAAGTGCATTAACCAGCGTCTCTTTATCAGGCAATTGCATCAAATTCATCCCCCATAAAATCCACATGGGCGATCACTTTAATTTCAGCATCATCACCTAACTCTTGAAAAGATAGAACATGATAAGTAAACAAATCTCTCTCGACGATTTTTCGCAAATAACGACGCACATCTAAAGACGTTAATAACACACAGGGCACATTGTTATTGAGCTTAGCTTTAATGGTATTTAAAATATGCTGAGTTTGATTACCATCAAGGGCCGAGTAGCTTCCCGCAGTCGATTGCCTGATCCCTTCTCGAATCATATTTTCAATTCCCTCACCGATCATCACCACTGAAATCCAACCTTGAGGTCCGGTAAAGCGTCGACGTATGTGCCTGCGAAGCGAAATACGCACATATTCAGTTAACATCACAATGTCTTTCTCTTTGGGCACCCAAGTCACTAAGGTTTCAAAAATCGTACGTAAGTCTCGAATCGAAATGCCTTCTTCCACTAATCGCTGTAGACATTCAGCGATTTTACTCACCGATAACAGACGTTGTAATTCTTTCACTAACTCGCCATAACGCTCTTCCATGGCATCCATCAAATAGCGTGTTTCTTGCACGCCAATTAACTCATTGGCATAACGTTCAACGACTTTTCCCACTAAAAAGCTTGGGATCTGTGGGCCTTGACATAACCTCATTTGTCCGGCTTGTGCTTGCTCAACACTGTTCCCTTGCAGCCAATGCAATGTTTCACCACTAAAAGACAAGGCCTCTTGTCTCGTCGGTAATTGCGGTATCGTCTCATTAAGGATCACTTCTTCTGGATTTAAAGACAATCGCAATACAGGTTCTTGATAAAGTAACACCTGACATTCATCAGCTTGCCCCCCTTTAATTCGCTGAAATTGAATATCCGGTAAAGGTAAACCCATCCGCTCAAACAACTGCCAACGTAATCGCTGCAACGCCTCTTTTACTCCATTACTGTCAACATTTTCGCCCAAGGTGAGCATTAAAGGGACAGCACTTGGGGTCATATTATCCATATTCACTTCCCCATCGACATTAACCTCTCCTGCACTGCTCATCGATTCGCCCGACTCATTGGTTTGCTTCTGTTTTTTCTGCGCATACCAACCACCTAAAGCAATAAAACCACTTAAAGTGCCAAACACTAGAAAAGGAAAACCAGGCACTAAGGCGAAAACAAACATCACACCACTGGCTAGCATTAACGAGGCGGGCTGTTTACCCATTTGATTAACAAGATCAGACGCAAGATTTTGTCTTTGCTCTCCAGGCACCCTTGTAACAATTAACCCCGCCGTGATCGAAATCAACAAGGCTGGAATTTGTGCAATCAGCCCATCCCCCACAGATAAGACTGCATATAAATTAAGCGCATCTCCCGCGGACATGTCTTGCTGCATGACGCCAATGGCAATACCACCAATAATGTTTGTTAAAATAACAATCACTCCAGCAATGGCATCTCCCTTAACGAATTTCATTGCACCATCCATGGCACCATAAAGCTGGCTTTCTTTTTGCACGAGTCCCCGTTGACGTTTTGCCTCCTTGGCATCAATCACACCCGCACGCATATCCCCATCAATACTCATTTGTTTACCCGGCATACCATCCAAGGAAAAACGTGCGCCCACTTCTGCAACCCGCTCTGAACCTTTAGTGATCACAATAAACTGAACAATGGTAATAATGGCAAAAATGATGATCCCCACAGCCAGATTGCCACCTACCACAAAATTACCAAATGCATAAACAATATGACCTGCGTCAGCCTGCAAAAGAATGAGTCGACTGGTACTAATGGTTAAGGCTAACCGAAATAATGTTGTGATTAATAAAAGAGAGGGAAAAACCGAAAATTCAAGGGGATCTTTAATATAAATCGCAATCATCAACAGCATGATGGATAAGGCTAAATTAAAGGCAATCAATACATCCACAAGCAAAGTCGGCAGGGGTAAGATCATCATAAAGACAGCGACCATCAACATCGCGCCTAATATGATATCCTGACGCCCCGCCGCCACTTGTAACCAACGTGTCAAGGCTTTCATAGCAAGCCCCCCTTAAGCACATTGGATAAAAATTTACGTTGCGCTTTACAGATCCGATACCAGTTCATGCCTTCACTATCACTGGGCATTAAGCTGCTAATCATTAAACTATTTTTGACAATATAAAGGCGTTGAGGTAAGCCTAGAAAAACTTCTGGATGGCAACGAGAAAGCAAAGGAAGAACATCTGTGGTTTTGTGCTCTAATAGCCAAGAGGTCATTAATAAACGCCCTTGCTCAAGCTCTAGCAAAATACCAAAAGGTGGAAAGTGGCACTCTATTTTCTCATCTAACTCCACAGGTTTTTCACCTATTAATTGAAAAAACTGCTCTAGATTGCGCTTTATTTTCAAGTCCATGACTTTCTCCCCAGTATTGACTGGAAGATCATGTCGGAAACCTTAAAAATGAACTATCAGGTAAAGACCTGACTCAAGCAATTAAATCGATATCAAAAATAAAAATGCCAGTAAGCTTAACTTACTGGCATTAACCTTCCTTAGTCACTTAATGAATAATGACACTAAAATGAAATACCTTAATGTAACTGTGTCATATTACGCTGCTTGCTGTTGTAACTCAGCTCTCAACACATCATCAACTTCTGATAATATTCCCTGTAATTTACTACGATCTTCACCTAAATCTAAACCATGAAGAATAGAATAGTCTTGTGCAGCCTCAAGGACTTGCCTATCTTGAATTGCACGTACTTCTTCTAATTTCGCCTGTTTAGATTCCATGTCTTTACGTAACATTTTTTTAAACTGCTCAACTTGATCTGTTTCTGCCAATTTTGCCAGCGTCTGAATGTTACGTTCCTTAAAAGCTTCAACATCATATTTCAGCAAAAGTGCTTCAGCATCTTTACGTTCAGCTTTTAAATTATCTAATGCTTCATCAATACGCATTCTTGTCATTTGATGTTTAACTTGACGAGCCGTTTCTTCTAATCCAAAACCATAACTTCCTAAAAAGTCTAGAGTTGCTGCATATTTAATCAAAACACCACTAACAAAGGGTCCACTCATCGCGGCGGCCAAACCCGCAATACTAGCAATCGCTATAGGTAAACCACCGGTCCCCATGGTCAACAACACCGCGCTAGCCACCGCAGATGCGGCAATGCCGCCAGTGACAAGCGCAGTCGCCACCGCTAACACTTTGGCTTGAGGCGTCGAAAAAGACCACCAGTTTTTAACATCGGTCACAAACCTTTCGACCGTACCCTTGACACCAACCTCCTTAATATCATTAATACGCGTGCCCATTTGCACCATAGTTTCACGAGAAGCCATATAGGTTTTCATCGCTTCCATACGCTGTGTCATAGTACCGGGCGCTTTAAAGAACGTCATAACGCCGCCAATCATGACTTCTCTTTCTCTATTATTTGCTACTTTATCTGCCAGTTTATTTTCAACCGATGCTTGCATGGCACCAGCAAGGCCACCTAGAGCAAGAGAACCTACTTGTCCTAACCCTGGAACGGCCATCAATGCTGCCGATGCTAGAGCTGTTGTCCCCATCGCACCTTTAAATGCACCAGCGGCTTGCGGCGCTAAACTTGCCAAATACAATAAACCTATCATTTCAGGCGTCATGGCTAATTGTTCAGTACTAGGTAAAATCTCTCTATCACCTGTCAGTAAGTCTTTTACCTGATTTTCAACCGTCGCTTTCATCCAAACGTTATTGGCCATGTCCGCGAGTTGCGCACCAAAACTTGCACCACCTGACGCTACAATCGAATAAGCATGGGCTAAATTAGCAGACAATTCTATTGATTCATTCGGGTGAGATTGTGCCCAAGTGTACAGACCTTGAAGGCTTTCTGTTAACCCTGAATTGACAACGTCTTGACCAGGCAATGGTGCCTCACCTTGCAGTGTCATTGTTTTTGCTAACTGAACTAAAGCTTCACTGATACTCTCCATACCATTTTTAGCTAACTGGCGCTCAAGCACTAACTCTTGAAAACTCGGACGATAATCTTCACTCCAACTACCCGCAATGTTTTGCTTAGCCCAACTTGCCCACGCTCTAGTGCTCATATACTCCCCGTCCTCTGGGAAACCACCATGCTTAACCACTTCCATGTAGGTTCTTTTAAGTTCAAGTAAACCTGCTGTATATTCGATATCTAATGATTTAACTTGAAGATTAATATCATTAATATCTTTATTTAACTGCAGTAATTTTTGTTCCTCTTGTCCTGATAATCTCGGCTTAAGATTTGAATCACCCGATAAAGAGTTTTCTATCGCTTCTTTAGCAATGTTCGTATATTGTTTTTCAAGAGTTTTAACAAAAGCAGCACGCTCAAGAGTTAGCTCTCTCAACCTCGGCGTATGTTCTAAAAGTGCTTTATTGTTTTTTCGTAATAAAGGTAAATGTTGATGATATAGCTTTAAATTCATATCTCTCTTAGTTTGTGAAACCTCCTGTTTCATATTCGATAGAACGGTATTCAGTCCCCTTAATCTCTCGACATTATTCGCGCCTAAACCCTTAACATCTTGGCTCAATTTGACTTCATTAACCACATTTAAGAACAGTTTATGCTGTGCTAATTCATTGGTCACTTCACGCAATTTTTTATCAAAAAGCGCGATTAATTCAGGCTTATTTTCACTTTTATTCAATGCTGATACAAAATTTTGTAAGGCGGCCTGATGCTCAATCAATACATCGACTTTTTGCTGCATCATATCTAAATAGCCATCAGGATTAGCCTGTATCAAAGCCAACAAGCCTTCGTCATGATCCAGAACCTGAGTAAATAGTCCTTCTGTCTTACCATATACTTCCCGAAGTTTCATTTCTGATCCATGTAGTACTTCGGCAACATTATTTGGCTCTGTGCCTAAATAATGTTGAAAAGCCATTAGCTCTTCCCTAACGGTTTTACTGTCACTGGCAAGCTCAATATCAATATTTATTAAGCCATTTTCCCCTCTTAAGAAACCAATGGCTGACTCACGTTCATTTTCCTCTTGAATACCAAGCTCATTGATTGATAGACTTGCCATGGTATCTTTTAAAATTTGACTACTGTCAATAACCCTTTCTTTTTGTGTCACATCTTCTACGAAACTATTACGCTGTAAATTGAGCGCGCCAGCTCGCTCTGATGACTGCTCTAAAATAATCTCTAATAGCTTATTTGCATTTTCATTCGCTGCAATGGTTAATTGCTCTCTATCTCGACCATCAGGTTTCGGTGCTAATTCAGCCTCCAAAAAGTGAGTTAACATAGCACCTAACACTTTAAGATTAGGAAGATGTTCACGTGATGCCATCGCGTCCACAATTTTAGCTTGCACCACTTCTTTTCGGTGAATATCAGGCATTGAGTCAAACATATCAAAATGAAAAGCCAACTCTTGCAATAAATCAGCCCCCTGAAGCTCTTCAGATTGGAGCGCTTGCTGCACGTATTCCGGTAACCCTTCTTGAAATGACAGCAATTTATTACTCAACACAGACACGGACTCTAAATTAAGATCCTTAACATATGTCTGAGTAGCAAGAAGTGACTGCTTAACTGCGTCGCCTTGCTTATCGCATTCAGTTAATAAAGTGGTTATTGCCTTAGGCACTTCACCTTTGATTCCCGAAAATTGTTCAGTAACAGTATCAATTATGGCTTCTCTCGCTTGTGCCAATTCATTGGCCGCAAGCTTTATTGCATTCGCATTAACTTCAAATTGTTTTACCTCAAATATTCCCTTTGCATCATTATTCAATGATTTTCTTAATGCAATGAGCTCCTCACGTTTTGTATTGAACTCAATTACTTTTTGTTGAACAGCTTTAACCTCCTTAGAATCTTCCTTAGGATAGCCAAAAAGGCCTGTAATATAAGAAGCTGCAAAAGCCGCTTTACCAATCGTTGTAGGTACTAATAATGCTTTAGGTAAATTTTCATCTTTTAGCTGGTCTTTCAGTTGTGTTTCACACCACTGCTGATTCTGCTTTATAGTTTTAAGTTCTGAAGCAACGGGATTTTTTTTAGAATCAAACTCTACTGACTCACGCATAAAAGTCGCGATACCACGCGTCGCTTCAACCACTCCAGTCATCACCTTGGATGCGATTGTCACTTGGCGCTCTTTCAGTGCCTTAGGTAGAATCTCCACAGTGTTATCTTCATTGGATGCTTTTTGTTTTGATAAAGCAAGTAGATATGCATCCACATTATCAGACGAAAACCCATTGATCACTGAACCATTAGCATTTAACTGGCGTACATCTTGTACTAAACTCACCGAACGGCCTTTAAAAGACCCACCATTGATACAAGTTGAATTATGACTTTCTTCAATTGAATGTACATTACTACCACTAATCTGGCCAACACCATTACCACACATATCTTTTTCCTACGCTAACTTAAATTGAAGATTATTTTGCTCCACATTATTATGAAGACTTTGATTATTCACTTGGTCATGTAATTGTTCGTATTGATCGACCACCTCCTCTAAAAAAGTCACTAATGAATCAAAAGAAGCAGGCATCGATAAAGATGCAATATAAACAAGCGCACGTGAATCAGCGTCATAACAGATAGATCCTAATTGCTTATTCGATAATTCAATATTCATCGATAAATAGGATTGATAATGTTCAATAGGCGTATCAACAGACAATTCGGTTAACATGCAATGAAATTGCCATTGCGCTTCTTCATGATTAATCGCAACCATAAGTTTTTCATCAAACATTAATAAGCACGGTTTATTCTCTTCAAACTTTAATGGTAGCCCTAGATATTGACCTAACTTATCAATAAGTTGATTATTCTCACTCATAATAATATCCTCAAATATTCTTAAACTGGAAAATAAAAAATATTAATGAGTCATCAACAGACTACTTAATATTTCTTATTTGTATTAATAATAAATATTACCAGTAGAAATGACGCGAGCACTTAGCCGATAGTATGTGAGACTTATGTCTAAGTTGATAATTACATTTTTCAACTTAATTTTTAAAAAATTGATAGATTTTAAAACTTAAATCACAAAGAGATATAAACCTAAAAAGACAGTAAAAAAGGGAATAAAAAGCACATTGACTAGTAAAAAAATAAATTACTATCAATTTTTATATTAAATTAACCATGAAAAAATCGTGTTATTTCAAAAATAAAAATATGTTTTACACAGACATATCACCCAACAAAAACACACAACAAAAAAGATACATATCTTCTTATAAAAAATTACATCAAAAGGAAGTAAACCTATATAAAAATACACAAGTAGATAAACAATAAAAAACAAAATGACACAACAAAAATAAAGAGAAGAAACATTAAGAACGCATTTACCACAAAAAATATCACCATTTACTTTTACATCATTATTATCACTGAGATGAAGAGAATCATTACCATTGATAGTTAGTCAATAATAACAATATTACCCTAAGCCTATTAAACACAGATTATCCGTTGTTAAGAAAAAAGGCTCAATCAAGAGAGTTCATACTCAAAGGCGTGAACTTTAAAAGAAAAAAGTAAAAGAAAAGGTCATCTTTAACTGCAGAGTCAATAATAACAGTAAAAAGACAATGAAAAGACAATGAAAAGACAAATATCCTATCAATGATTATTCAATAACAATATCATTAATAGGATATTAAAATAGATAATAGGTTGTATTAAAACGGGTTATTCTAAATCTCCCCAATCATCGAGTAGCTTCATCATTGATTCTTCTATTAACTCTTTTTGATCATCATCTCTAAAACATGCCATGGGCATCATCACCACTAATTCTCGCCAACGCCGTAAAAAACCTAATCGTTTTGCGGGTAAAAGAGGAAGCTCCCGTATTTGCTCTTCTATCCATTCAGGATAAACCCAAGATTGTTCAATCAAGGATAAAGAGACTTTCATTACCGCATCGCCGCTGATCCTTGTGGCACGACCTAACATATTACAATGATCTTCAAGGCTCATAAAAACAGCCAAACGCCTCAAATCATCCACAGCTGCAACGACTTTAACCATGTTCCTATGGCTACTTCTTTCGTTTAATGGCTCTGACAAGGCACGTAATAATACTTTAATTCGCTTACGGCGATCTGGACATTGTTGTAACAAATCAAACCATTTGGCGAGCCCCCCCTCGCCTCGAGATGCATGCTGATACAATTGACGCATGCCCGCAAGGCCAGCCTCATCAAGTCCTAAACCTTCTATGGCTGCTAAAATAGCGAGTTCAGCGCCTTCGGCAGATAACATTTCTTCCAATGCTTTGCGCAATTTTTGTATTTGGGCACTACCTAATCGCCCCGATACTTGCAGCGCCATCAGCAATAGCATAATGTCACCACTAGACATTCCTGATGTTCTCAGTTGACTGATAATTTTATCGGCATCGCCAATTTTAGCAAATTTATCCACCAGCTTATTCACTGAGGTCGATTGCTTATCACTCAGTTGCTTTAATAACCTTTCTAAACCATCAAGAAGTGGGCTTTTGCTTTCTTTTCCGCCTAATAACTTCTTAACTTCAGCCCCCAGTTTTAGACTCATCCCTTCCATCGTTTCTTCAATGGCTTCCGAGCGAGTTTGCGCCAACTCCGCTGCTGCCATAGCACTGGAACTTGAAGCAGGCATAAACTGCAGACTACGATTAGCCGTACTTTCTTGAGTGGGTTGAAGATCCGCCTGAGTGGCTACATCAACTCTTATCATAGTGGACACCTTTTATGCTCAAAAACAGACTTTTCACGCTTGCTCCTGCATTAAAAACGCGGGCTCATGGTACTCTTCTTCCTCAATCCTCTCTTCATTGACATCGAGTGTACTTTCTTCCCTATCCTGTGTATGTTCTGCTTGCACCTCAGGCATGCTTTTATCTTGCTTGCCTGCTTCAACAGGCTGAAAAACTGCCAGTAATGCTTCCAAATGTTCTTTCAGATTAAGGCGTATGGATAAGCAACTTGAACTCAATTGTGCTTCCCAGGGCTGCATATCATCATCGATTTCAACTGTCAAAGTCTCAGCGAAGGCATCGCTAATAGTCTGATATTCACTGGATGATACCATCAAAGTCAACGCAGATTTTTCCGCTTCTTTAGTCACCAAAGCCGATAAACGATGAATTAATAAATTCGAAGGAGGCTGCTCGGCTCCCCACTGAGAAATAACATCCGTCATTTGCTGACGAATACGCCCTTTTAATTGAGCAAGGATTTCAGACTCGAATTCATGTTGCTGGCAATGCCAATGTAAGGCTTCATTGATTGCATCTTGCTTGGCTTCCTGCTTCCATTGCTCCGTTAACGCTATGGCTTCACACTTCGCCTCTTCGATAATATTTGATGCGGCTAACTGAGCTTCTTCAATCTTAGCTTTCGCTTTCACAATCAATTTTGCCACTCTATCTTTAGCACTTTGCTCAAAGTTACTCGCCACAATGACACGGTTAATATCCGATTGAGTGACCACACTTTGTTCGTCATAAATGAGATCACATGTTTTGATTTTTACTGCAAATTCATTCATATAAACCTCTCCAATCGAAATAACCAACGCTCTGCATCATGAACATAAGTCTTCGCTTTATCCAAGCCCTCTTCACTCACAAAAGGGAGAGTCGGCTTTAATGCTTGCCAAACCTGAGATCCTTTCCATTTAAGATTTAATGCGCTAATTGCCATATGTTGAGCCGTTTCAATGAGACTCTCAGCATCACAATCTCCAGCCTTCCCACCTTGAGGCCATAAAGACAACATTTGCTGAATTTGTTCAAAGCTAAAGACACGCAATAGCGACTCTCGATATTGTTTCATGGTGATATAATCGGGACTGTTCATAAGGATAAGTCCCACCCCAGTCAAGAGTACCACTAGCCTCTCGCCCATATTCAGCAGCATTTTATCTTGCTTAGTTAAATTCAATGTCATCACACGCTCAAAAGGTGGCAAGACAGACACAACCAATTTATTGACTCTCTGATTGAGTAATCGATTACTATGATAAATCCCTTGCCATTTTTCGAGCGCTAAGGCTTTCCACCATGAAGCATGCATAGTGACACAAGGTTGCCACATCAATTCATTTAACCGCTTATCCTCAGGCGCCATAGATAGAGACTCCATTTAAGCACGACTGACTTGCCATATTCGGCCGAAAACAAGTAACAACAGAAAACCCAAAACGCCTAAAATGTAATATTTATATTCAAAAAGCCAATCCTGTAATGATGTATTTGACTTTTCTTCCACAACCTCTACTGGTTTATATTGATAATCTGCTACCTGCATTAATAAACTAATATTGCCATACTCCAATTGAGGGACAGAATTTTTAATCAAACTTTTTATTTGACTTTCAATATTGTGTAAATTAGCTTCAGGAGAGTATTTGATATAAGCCGAGGCCGATTTAATGATGGGTTCCATATTATTGTTTTCGGTGACAGTATCTGCAATAGACACTTTTGCATTAATGACCCCCTTCATACTCGACAGAGTACGCTCTAGCTGTTGTTCCTTAAAGTAGTTCATTTTCGCTTTCTCCTGAGCAGGCGAAGTCACTAATTGCCCAGAAGGAAATAATTCCTCAATACTCGTATAATGGGCCTTAGGAAAGCCATTTTGCCTCAATAATTCCACAGCATTGATAAATTCTTCTTTATCAATAAGCAGAGTGATAGTCCCTGTTTTTTGATCAAGCACAGCTTCACCATCCATGCCATTTAACATTAACAAGGCTAGCATTTGATTCGCTTCGTCTTGAGGTAAATCTCGGTATAAATCCATTTTACAGCCGGCAATAAACAATAAGACAAATAAAAGAGAAAGCTTAATGTACTTCATCCCATGGTCACCAGTTTATTGATCCCTTGAGAAACAGAACCTGCTACTTTCGCCACCAAATCCACCTCAACCATAGCTTTTGCAATGAGCGTTTGCCCTTCATGCAAGGCCGCTGGCGTTATCATCTCTAAGGTTTTATTGACCACATCAAAATCTTCTTTTGGTGGATTGATTTCGGTAGCCTTCACCGCCCCTTCTAAATCATTATTACCCACATTCATCAGCTGTGAAAATCGATCTTGCAGTTTGACATCAACCGCTTGCTCAGCGGGTTCATAGAGTTGTTTGGTGGCTAATTGTGTTGCTCTAGATATCTCTTCTATTGCTATGGCCATGATGCTCTCCTTCTAACAGCTGAGTAAATGTTTGTGTATCTTGACGGCTAAACTCACTTTGGGAATACAAAAAGGTTAATGCTTTGGCTCGATCGCTATGGCAAGGTTTTAATGCCGCTAGCGCATCTGCAACATCATTCAATGCAAAATAAATTAGGCTGGCACAAATACCGCGATCTTCTTCATCATCAATCAATTGTGGAAAAAGCGCTAACAATGAATAAGCTTCTTTTCGCAAACCATGATTGGATGCCGCAATGGCCGCTTCGACAAGTAGTCTTTTATCCTCACTATTCATAGTTTGGCAATAATCCCTTGGATCATATCTTTAATGGTTTTAATGATGGCGCTTTCATATCCAATTAAATTAGAATATTGCTGCATTGAAAACTGTACTTGTAGCATGCCTTCTGCATCACTCGTATCGGTTGATGCAATCAAGGCTTCCATTTCCGTCGCCGCCGTCGCAGATTGTTGAGATAATTGACTAACAATGGCACTTAAATCCATACTATAATTCCTCTCTTAAGTGATATCGGCATTAAGTTGAGTCGGGCTACACTGAAAACGCTTTTTAAATGATCCAGAAAAATGAGAGTGGCTACTAAAACCCGCTTCATAAGCAATATCAGCCACTTTTTTCTGTGTGGAGACTAACTGTTGACGGGCATACACGAGTCGGCGTTCCAGCAACCATTTTTTCGCCGAGATGCCATAGTTTTTATAAAACAATAGGTTCAATTTACGCACTTCGATACCAAGATCATCGGCAAACTGAGCCACCGACCAAGGTTGAGTAAAGTTTTCTTCAATGTAATTAAGCAGGCTATCGTTATGAGTCGAATAATGATTCAATAGCTTTGAGAAATAGCTATTATCTAATCCTAAGCAATAAGTGAAAATAAACTTAATAAGCAGCTTTCTGCTCACATCGTGCAACTGTTCAATCACATTAATCAGATCACCAAAGACTGGCAATGATTTGGAAGCGGCCATAAAAAAAGGCGTATTATTAGGATCTTCGGTCAATAAATCCATCACTTCATAATACACTTCATGAATCTCACCTGGGTAGCAAAACATATTTAGTTTCTTATACCCACCCACCGCAGTGGCTTGTTCACTTGTCACAACAAGTTGATTAGCCGCAATAGATGTGACAACACCATTGTGATGTAGTTTACCTGCTTCTTTAAACAATATGATTTGCACTACACTCATGCGAAGCTCCATTCACTCAGATTGTGGACTATTCTCAATCTTTCTCCAAAATAATGTCATCAGGTATTAACCTGAGATAAAGCACTGAGTAAAAATTGCCATCGGACGAAAAAAGCCGCATATTCAGCAAATAAAAAACTTTTAATAACAACAGAATAACTTTTAATCAAACATAGAAGAATAATGCTGTCAGCCTTAACTTTATCTTCTAGATACCAACAAAAAATAATCAATGATGTATTTTCTCTATAAGACCCCCTTATTCGACAATACATGTTCAATTGATAAAGAGTTCAGTATAATCCTTTGCTTAATCCTTCAATAATAAAATAAGCGACCTCATGCAAGTAACAACTCTTTCCCCCGAACATCAGCAGTTTATTCATCACACGCAAAAATGGGTGAAAGCCGTCATCATGAAGTACAATATTTGCCCATTTGCTCGAAAAGAAGTGGAGAACAACAGCATACGTTATGTGGTCATTGAACAAACCAAAATAAAAATGGCAATAAAAAACCTCATTAGTGAATGCCAGCTTTTAAATACACAAGATAAAATAGAAACCAGTTTATTAATTTTTCCACGTGGATTTGAAGGATTTTACGATTATTTGAACTTAGTCGATCGCGCCAATGACGCCTTACTCGATAACGGGTATGAAGGCCAATACCAACTGGCTAGCTTTCATCCCGATTATTGCTTTGAAGACACAGATCAGAAGGATGCAGCCAATTACACTAATCGCTCACCTTATCCTACACTTCACATTATTCGTGAGGCCAGTATGGAAAAAGCCTTATCTGAATATCAAGATCCTGAGTCTATTCCTGAGCGCAATATTGCCTTTGCACGCAAAAAAGGCAGTGATTTTTTTGAAAAACTATTAGCCCAGTGTCATAAATAACCCTAAAAGCAAGCACCTTCGGTGAAGGTGCAAATAATAAATCAATGATTCATCGTAAAATGTTTAGGCATAAAACGCCTTATCAATAGCAATGGATAGGGCTACTTCCCCCGTTGCTTGTTTTTGCTCTAAAAATTCCCTATCGGCTCGTGATAAATCTAACAAGCTCACATAACGCCGATAAGATGACTCTTGGTGCACCTGTTGAATTAAGGCTTTTTCCGCTTCTACGTTACTGTCAAGTAACAACTCAGCGCCAACCAAACAAGATAAGCTACTCGTATGCCCAAATTTTTCATTACTGGATGTGGCTAACTTTCTTTGATTAACGGCATGGCTAATTTGTTTATGTAGCTTTTCTTTTTTGACTCTCTCATACCGACTTTTCATCTTCAAATGCATAATATGAGCATTTTTAGGCATTAAACTTTGATGAATATCTTTCTCTTTTTTTAACGCAATAAGCTGTTTATCATAGAGGAATTGCCACAACCCCTTAGACAATTTTTGATTACTCGACAACACAGTTTGTGCATTATCCACTAAAGTTTCAGCCATCATCACACTGAATAATCTTTGTTTAGAGTACCTAGGTAAAGTATGACTCACTAAATCATTTAAATGGGTAATATAACCGTGAATATTGAGACGATGCAGTCGAGACTTGATATTCCCAACGGCCTCTTTTAATTGCGCGTATGTCGGCGGCTCCTCAGGGAAACATTGCACCTCACATCGCACTTTTGCTAACTCATCAAAGATCACCGCATTGATGAGTTGCTCAACCACTTGAATACGCAAACGCAGAATTTCAATGGGCATTAGCATTCGTTGTATCGCTGATTGGTGTTCACCCACACGCATGGCCACGCCATGGCGGGATTTATCATAATGTTGAAATAATCCTGACAATTTATGCTGAAACTGACTTAAGGCACTGTCTTGCAATAAGGCTTCTGTTTGCTCATAGGTGAGATCGCCAAAATCACTCAAAACTTGCCGTGTAAAGCTCTCTAAATTAATATCACTTCCTTTAATACGAGCCGTTCTATGGGTCTGAACTTTACCTTGAGTGCCATCTGCAAACTCAACAACTTTCATTTGCTTATCAAGTTCAAATGGCGATGCACCTCGAGTATCTAATGCGGTGTGTAACGCGTCTAAAATGGTTCCACCAGCAGATTGTGAGACCATGTTCAGCCCGACTTTTAGCAAGGTTTCAGCGGCAAACCAACCAATTTTAGCGCTGTCACTGGCCTCCGTTAATCGACAATCCTTCAACTCTTTGCTCACACATTCCAACAATGAATCAGAAATAAACTGAGTAATATCACGCTGCAAAGACAAAATTTGGCTGCTCGTTACGGCTTCATATAACTCAGGAATTTCTTGATTGAGTAAGACACGAACTCGCTTTTGTAGCACTCTTTCTTGCGCGCTTTCATCACTGTATTTCAAAGGGGCCGCATACACTTTCCCCGTTCGGTTCACTATCGCATTGTGAGGCATAATACTTCCTTAAAATGATCATTCACCCGTAAAAAGCACTTCTACTGGTTTAAATAAAACATGTTAAAGAATAACGTTTAAGTCTACCTTGATCTAAATTAATAAATAATCTATTGATTTTAAATAAGATTATTCTTTTTTAGGTATTGCTATTTTAGATCTCCATGTCCTTTTTTTGGTTTTTATTAAACCAAAGACAAAGCGGTTTTTTGATTGTTTGTCCTCGTCGTGTTTGAAAGTCGGCTTGAAAATAGAAGCAAAGAACAAATCAAATTGCTTAAAGCTAATAAAGGCATAAGAATAAGGACATACGAAAGTAAGCGATAACTTCAACGACTCCCTATAATAATATCCGTGATAGTAGAAAATACATGATTTGATTTTTTCAAAGGACTGATCCATATGAAAACTTTTTTGCTCATATTAAGCATCTCTTTACTCAGCGCATGCAGTGCACTTGTGATGAACCAAAGCGTTAAAAAAACGCGCTCAAGCAGTTTAGTGAATTTTTTATACCCCAACCAAGAAAAGCCCTTAGCTCATAAGGAGACACTGCCTGTACTAAGCTTACCCGTTACTGTTGGGTTAGCCTTTGTCCCCGCTCAAAACGAAGAGCAAAATGAAATCAATACCCAAGAGCAATTAGCCTTACTGGAACAAGTAAAAGCCTCCTTTCTACAATATGATTATATCGGTCGTATTGACATTATCCCCAGTGCCTATTTGCAGCTAGGTAAAGGTTTTTCAACCTTAGACCAAATTTCTAGGCTATATGATGTCGATATCATGGCGCTAGTGTCTTACGATCAAGTCACACAAACCACTGAAAATAAAATTGCCGTCCTCTATTGGACCATTGTTGGAATGTACCTCATTCCAGGCAATGAAAATGCCATTCAAACTTTTGTCGATACCTCAGTATTTGATATAAAAAGTCGCAAGATGCTGTTTCGCGCACCTGGTACCAATACGCTCAAAGAGACTTCAACAGCAATCAGAATTAATGACACACTATCAAGCAAATCAAATGAAAGTTTTCAGCTAGCGGTAACCGATATGACACGGCATTTAAATGCTGAACTTGCCCGCTTCAAAACCAGAGTGAAAGAAGAGAAAATTGCCAAAGTCGAACACAAAGAAGGCTACAGTGGCAGCGCTATCAATTTTTATACTTTACTCATATTACTCAGCATATTCATTTTCAAATTGAAAGTATGTTCCAAAAATATTAAGAGTAAAAAGATATTAAGAGTAGAACAATATTAAGAGCAAAAAAGAAGCGCTGTTTAACATTAGCTAAATAAAATCAGTCATCTGTCTTCGTTTCAAAAGAGCAAGCACAGCTTGCTATTTTGAACTAACTATGCGAATGAGTGCTCAATAATAGAATTTCTTCGCCTTCCCAGTCAATAAAGCGGCCATAACCTAATCCCAGCTTATTTAATAATGAAATTGAACGTACATTGTCTTTGACGGTAATGGCTAAAATAGGATTAAGTTCAAGCACATTTTGCGCATAATCCATTACCGCTTTTGACGCTTCATAGGCATAGCCTTTTCCCATAAACTCAGGCAAAAAACCAAAGCCAATATCTGTATGAGGTAATCCCTCACGGCGAACTAAACCGGACATTCCCACCACTTGATTTGTCTGTTTTAACACCACGGCATACAAGCCATAGCCATTATCTTGATAACTTTTAATGATGTTATTCTCTAAAAATGCCTCAGCATGCTCAATCGAACGTATATTCCTGTCACCTATGTTTTTCAAATAAAGGGGAGACGTCATCAGAGCATGAATAAACGCCGCATCTTCAAGTGTCAACTCCCTTACTATCAAGCGCTCAGTTTCTAACATTCTATCTTCCTTTATCGGTGATTATCCTTCTTACCACTTTAGTCCAATGGCATTAAATGTTACATATAAATACAATTTTGATTTAATAATTTACATTTTAAATCAATGATAAAAATAACAATTCCATCTCTATTCCGCTTGGCTCCACTTTGTGTCATCACCAGTTTAATGTTAGGTTGTGGCTCTGATCATAAAAATGACAAAAATAATCCACAGGATGAAAGTCATCCTTCCGCAACACAAGACCATGCTAATGTCATTATCCCGCAGGATCTAAAATCGGGAGACCAATTTACTTTAACGCTGTTAAAAAAAGACACTAAGGGTAAGACTCAGCCTGATGTAAAAACTCGTGTTTTAGTTCATGATACTAAAGGCAATCTAGTTGGGGACTTTCAGGCTAATGATAAAGGTGAGATCACCGTCGACTGGCAAGATAACAGCCAACACTTAAGTGTAGTCGATTTTCATGATGTGTATAATAACCACACACAAGAAACCACACAGATCGCTAATATTTCAAGTCTTATCGATTTTAGTCAATTTGATAGCCTCTCATCCACCATGATCACAGAGCAAGCGAATGTTCAATCATCAGACGATAACGATGAAATCGACATCGATTTCACTCAGCTTCAAGGCTCTTCACCCCATTCAACAGTTAAAATCGACAGCTTATCCACACGCATGAGCATAAATGCCAGCGCCATGGATAAATTAACACTTATCTATGATACGGAAAATAGTGAGCATTTAGTGCAATTAATCTCTAATGACGGCCAACAGGCCCGTGGTGGTTTGCTGAATTTTCGCAATAAAAGCAGCATTAGCTTAAATAAAGATCACTTCACCAGCGATGGAGTATCGGCAACAATAGGCGATCTTTCTGGTTGGGATGAACATGCATTTATTATAAGTCAACACACAACTGGCTCATTGAGCGCCCAACTAGCACAAGCCAATGATAATGTGTTTATCTACCCAGAATTAGCCCGTCAATCATGGTTACACACTGATAAAACGACAACAAAAAAACTATCAACTAACCACTGGATGACGGCAATCAATTTCAGTCAATTAAATTTTGATGCCCAAGGGCAGCTCAGCAATACGCCAGAACAACTTCTCACTGTTGGGACTCATCATATACAAGCCATTGAAGCCATGTCGGCTCAGTTAATGAGCAATGACAATACCACAGCCTTAGATCTCAGCGCCTTTCAAAGCAATGCACAAACCAGCAATATCGTTTTATGTGATACCCAATGCGATGAGCAACACTTCAGCTGGACTCTCACCAGTACGGAAGCAACCAGCCTACCTGCATTAACGTTACCTGATGATTTGCAAGCAACATTTGCCAATATCGCTGTATTTGACATTGAGATATCACTTAATGAGCAAATTAATCAAAATAAAGTCAATATCGATCTCAGTGACTTAGATGATGAAGATGACATTATTGATATGAAAGGTTTTGAGGTATCCTTCTTAGTGCAAAAATAAACCAGTAATCTAAAACATAGTCAGTCACTTGCTTTATTTTTTCAAAGCAAGTGAGCTTGCTACAAACACTGCTCATCACTCTTGCATAAGCCTAACACTGCGACTTTTAACAAAGGGCAACGGCTTGCTAGTCATCGATGTTAATGTACTTCCTCCACTCAGACTCATAAATAACGCGGGTTAGAAGATTTAAAAATAGACTATTAATGATGGCTGTCGAGTTCAGTCATTCAGTCTTTGCATCTTAGTCACATCCACTGGAGCCGCTAGCCACTCTTGATAACGCTCAAAAACGGCAGCTGTGTATGGCTTTTGATAATGTGCTTCTAAAGCCAATTCATTTTCCCATTCTTCGTACAGGAAAAGGCACTTTTCCGTCGCATTTTCATGTAATTTAAATTGACGACACCCAGGTTCTTGTCGAGTTAGCGGCAAAATATTGATAATGGCTTGCTTCGCTTCTTCGAAATGCTCATTTTTGGGATGTATTTTTGCAAATACAAATAAACGGTTCTCTGACATTAAATGATTTCCCTTCATATTTAAATAGGTATACTATTTATGAGCTTTATCCTTACCCTTATTCATTTCCCATTGCATTTGCATTTTTTATTGCATTAAGCTCACTGACGTCGAAATCACATAATGCTAAAACATTCGCAATAAATTCACTTTTTGCGGCACAATAGGCGTCAATATCTGTTGGGAATTTTTCTGCTAATGCTCTTTTAAGTGCGCCATACTCATTTGCGGTTTGCTTATTAAGCCTAAGGTGATCCCTAAAGGCAATATGATTTTTTAATGCTAAACAATTGGGATCGCAAACATACAAATGATGCGGGTGAACCGAGTTTGCCTGTGAGAACATCTCACGGCCTTCAAGGCCTAAGCAACCTTTATGGGTATAACCAAGGCTTATTAAAGCATTCTTAGCAAGCTCAAAATCACGAAAGTCCGTTAAAATAATATCAATGTCAATGATGGGTTTGGCATCGAGACCTTCAACTGAGGTGCTGCCAACATGTTCCCAGTTCTCAACAACAAGCGACTGTAATCGATCCCCTTGATTGCATCAGTGAGTCTGCTTTCAAGGGTTTGAAACCACGCTTTCCAATCTGATGAATATTCAACGACTTGCACATTCATTTGCCTTCCCCCTAAACCACTCTAAGCCACTCTAAGCCACATTTTCTCTCAATGATAGCAAATACCTTACGTGACGATAATCACCTCAATGAATATGCTGCACACTTCACACAGATATTGTTAAAGGTTTTTCAAGCAGTGTACGACAAGCGGTGTTCATGAATAAACCTAACAATGCTACTTTGAACAAGGAGCAGCGGCTTGGTAGCAAACATCATGAATTTTTAAAAAAATTTAAAGGCATTGCCGCCTCGAGCATAAACCGGAATGTTTTTAGGTAGCAACAAAATATTATTGTATTCCATATAACTAAAATATTGATATGGATTTTCAAGCTTCTCTCAAAAGCTTGAGCCAGTCATTATTAATCAGTAACATAATGGGATTTTAGCCAGAATTCTACACTCAGCATTTATCACATCATGACCTGACGGTTTTTCACCTACATGCCTGCTGTTGATCTGGGAAAATGTGCGATATTAGCGGAATGAGTGATTTTTGAAGTGTAAAGTACCGACTCAGTTGGCCTTTTATAATATGAGGCTGAGGTTCATGGTCTTGATGCTTAAGATATTAAAATAAGCTGCGCATTATCCTGACATATAGAGCCTATAGGCATATATTGACAACATTTTGGCATCACTTTGGAAAAGCGCCATCGTCGTTTATCTAAATGCTAGCGATAATTACGCAACTACAGCAATGATAATAGGCTCTTCTAGTTAAACGGAAAGTTCAAGAGAAAACTCTATACTAATCAGGGGTCTTCTTGGAGGTGGCATAGCTCTTTATAAAAAGCCCTTTATAAATAGCCCTTTATAAACAGCAAGATCCAACATCTACGAGTCAATAAAGCTTAGTTTGATGATTTAAAATATGCCACTAATCATAGCTGTCCTAGTTGGTTCTATTACGGAGCACAGTAATTGACATCCCAATTGAACCACTGATTATGTTACTTGACTAGACCAATAGAATGTACTTTGCAGTAATTTCCGTCAGAACCACTCCATAGTTGATCATTGTAAGCAGCTATATACATCTTTGAACCCGCATGAAATGCTGACAATAAGAAAGCAGATACATTTTTATTACCAATATTATCTGTAGACTTAACCCAAAAACCAGCTTCACAACCAGTTAAAGGCGAATCTACCTTAATAACAATATCATTATGCCTGGAAGAACCTTCTCCGTAGGTGTACAAAGTATTTACTGTAGTTGTTGTACTTACAGACGCAGAAAAAACCTGAGTTGAAACTAATGCAAGAGCTCCAGCAATTAGTGTTTTTTTCATCACTATCCTTAATAAATTTAAATTGAAAAGGTCATAGCCAACCATTATTAATCAGTAACATAACCTGAACTCGGGATAAGAAATTGAACTAACAGCCCTCTTTGTGATCAGATCTTTCGACCAAGATTAATCAATCA
>NZ_CANLZC010000047.1 GCF_947495455.1 uncultured Shewanella sp.
GCTCGACTTGCATGTGTTAGGCCTGCCGCCAGCGTTCAATCTGAGCCATGATCAAACTCTTCAATTAAAGTTTTGTTTTGGTCCGAAGACCTGCTCAATGAATTCTGCTTTCTTTGATTTCACTTTCTTTTAAGAAAGTGAAAATCTCAGCGCATGAACACTCATTAAGTTTATTTTTTACTACTTTACTCTTTACAAGAAAGAAGTAAGGCAGTTTCGAATAACTTAATCTCTGTGAGTGCCCACACAGATTTGCTTGTCAATTTTTTAAAGAACGACGTTCCAAGCAAGTGCTAAAGAACGCTTTGCCATATTGGCTGAGGAGGCGTATTCTACGCATTTCCTCCTGTGCGTCAAGTGTTTTTTTAAGAAGTTTTTCAAAGGCTAACTTTAAATCACTTTTACTCTTACTAACTACTTGAAACGCTTGTCACCGCTGCTGTTTCCTATCTCTGTAGGAAGCTGTTTTGCCGTGTCAGTGGGTGCGCATTATAGGGGGATTTGGAATTAGCGCAAGGGCTTTTTTGCATTTAATTGAAAGAAATCTTTTAAGTGAACACAAAGCCAGCTAAACGAATAATTAACACACACAAACACTCACTTTTAGGCTTTTTATCGTCTATTAACCCAGTATAATTCACTTATTCACCTTATTCACCTTATTAAGAGTACCGATAATGTTTAAATCACTGCGTAGCTATAAAGGAATAACGCCAACACTAAATAAAAATGTGTATATAGATGAGGCGTCAGTTCTTGTGGGTGACATTACCTTAGATGAAGATGCCAGTGTTTGGCCCATGGTGGCAGCACGAGGTGATGTGAATCATATATGTATTGGTAAGCGGACCAATATTCAAGATGGCAGCGTTTTGCATGTCACTCGCAAATCGACTTCCAATCCTGAAGGCCATCCACTTATTATTGGTGATGATGTCACTATTGGCCATAAAGCCATGCTACATGGCTGCCAAGTCGGTAATCGAATTTTAATCGGCATGGGGGCGATCATTTTAGATGGTGCAGTATTAGAAGACGACATCATTCTTGGCGCAGGCGCTTTAGTCCCTCCGGGGAAAACATTAAAAGCGGGTCACCTTTATGTCGGTAGCCCAGCGAAACAAATACGCCCACTAACACAAGACGAACTCGCGTTCTTGCCTCAATCTGCAGATAATTACGTAAAACTGAAAAATGAATACATCAGTGAGCAATCACAGACACCTTAATCACTAAAACTTTGTCTATAGCGTAATACAGCCATGTTCATCAAACGCTTCTTGTTCGATGAGCATTTCTACCTCTTCTTCGATATCAAAACGATAGTCATTAAATAGTGCTAATGCCTTAACCGATATATTATGATCATTAATATGTAACACACTATTTGATATGCGCATTAATGATGCCAATCCGATACGACATTGAACATTCACGCCTTGTACTTGTGCAGGAAAGTCAACGCAAATGTCTTGACTATTCCACTCTTGAAGATCAGGAAATAAAACACTTTGATTCATAGTGTACCGATTATAATTGCTGACGAAGTTTATTGAGCACAGGTACAATATTGGGTTTGACATCACGCCAAAGATAAAAACTTTGCGCCGCTTGACCCACAAGCATTCCCAAACCATCAATCACCTTATCAGCCCCTTGAGCTGTAGCCCACTGATTAAATAATGTGACTTCAGCACCATAAGACATGTCATAACATACCGTTCTGTGGCCCACTATACTCTCAGGCAAAGTGATTAGCTTACCTGCTAATCCGGCTGACGTTGAATTAATAATCACATCATACTCATTCACTAATGCTTCAAGCGGTATCGCTTCCACAGACCCAAACTCTTTAAATATTTGCGATAACTGCTCAGCTTTACTATGAGTTCGATTACAAATAGTGAGTTGAACTCCCGTCTCTAATAATGGCTTAATACACCCCCTAGCAGCACCGCCCGCTCCCACTAAGAGGACTTTATTACCTTTCAGATCATCCAAATGCTGCTTCAAATCACTGACCAAACCCACTCCATCAGTATTATCCCCTCGAATACGCCCATCATTTAAACGTATTAAGGTATTCACTGCACCTGCCAGTTGGGCCAATTCGCTGAGTTCATCACAAGCCTCAAAAGCTTGTTCTTTAAAAGGCGCAGTGACGTTAGCCCCTTTTCCACCAGCTTTAAAAAATGTTGCTAATGCTTGAGGAAAATCATCAACTGGCGCGAGAATGGCTTGATAGCTGATTTTTTGCTGAGTTTGCATAGCAAACTCAGCGTGAATAAAAGGTGATTTACTCTGCGCAATAGGGTTGCCAAAAACCGCATACTTCTCAATCATCAATGTTATCCTCATGTCTCATATCACCATGATACCTCAAACGGCAAAAAAGAATAAGGTTAGCCCTTCTGGACTAACCCTATTCTTTTCACTATCTATATTAAATCTACTTAACTAAATCTACATAGCTAAATCTACTTGAAATAGGCTGCTGGCATACTTGATTTTGTCATGTAACGATCTCGCAGCAAGTCTTGACGACTTTCAAGACTTTGCTCCTCTCCTGCAATCCACATTCGTTGTACATGGCTACTATATTCAAACGGATCACCATTCCATAACACCACATCTGCAAACTTGCCTACAGCAATTCGTCCCGCATTAAGTTGAAAAACATCGCCGGCATTGGCAGTAACAGCTCTCATCGCTGCACTGTAGTCCATACCATTTGCAACTGCGAGACCTGCGCTATAACGTAAAGCATATATACCATGGGCATCACCACCCGTTGTTAATATCACCTTAACGCCAGCTTGAGTTAATTTAGCGGCATTATTTGAAGCGTTATTCAAGGAATCAAAACTTTCAGGCAGATTGTGCATCGCATTCATCACTACAGGTATATTTTCTTTCGCCAGAAGCGGCGCTACAGATATGGCATCAGCCGCACCAAGTAGCACTAAATTCAAGCCAAAACGCTGTTTAAGTTTGATAAGTTGTATGATATCACTGCCACGATCGACACTCACAATTAATGTTTTTTTCCCTGCAAGCACAGCATCAATAACAGCATCCTCTCTCGCTGTTCCTGCTTTTAAAGCATTGGCCGTCGCTTTTTTAGTTGTGTCATCGACAGCTTGTTGACGTTCTTCGAGTTTATTCTTGAGCATTTGCATCCCTAAAATACGAGAACCTTCTTTAACCGCACCTAATTTTAGAAACAAGGCTTGCTCTGTCGCAATAATGCTATTCCATCCTCCCGTCAATTCAACGGTAATAGTTTGCCCTGCAAAAATACTGTCTTTTTCGGCACTGGCTGCAACCACATTACGGGTGATCCCACCTTTTCTGGCAAAAGGGATGGCCGTACTTTTAGGATTAAATGCAAGGCTAGGATCAAATGTCATATCAGCCTTTTTATCTTTATTGTCTTGAGTGATTGCTTCCAACTCTATTTCAACTAAACCTAAAGCGTTCATCACACCAATAAGACCCGGTGTCAGTACTCCCCCCTTTGCATCAATAACAGTATCGGCTTCAATATTCTCAGGGTTGATGGCTATAATTTTACCCGCTTCCATGACAATTGATGCATTGGCCAATACACCTTGCTCTGTCGCGGTGTAAATTTTAGCATTAGTAATCGCAAGCGTTTGTGCTCGAGCAGTGCAAGGAACTATCGCCGCCAACATTGACAACACTAATAATGAACCATTAAATTTTCTCAATGCCTTATCCCTTAACCTTGACCTAACATGAAATCACTTGTTGCGCGATAAGCATCATCTTGACGGTCAAATACCTTAGCGCCATCAATAAAGACTTGCTCTGCTTGTGCATAAACACTAAAAGGGTTGCTCCCCCAAATCACAATATCCGCATTTTTCCCCACTTCAAGTGAACCCGTTTTATCTGCAATCCCCAGAGACTGTGCAGCATTGAGAGTGATCCAACGAATGGCATCCGCCTCGGTTAACGCAAATCCATGTCGATTGGCGCTATACATGATTTTGGCCGCCTCTTGATTTAAACGTTGAATCGTCATACTCGAATCGGAATGAACCACAGCACAAGAATTCGCCACGGCATCGACCATCGCGACATTTTCTAAAATCATATCATTGGCCTCCATTTTAAATCCCCACCAATCAGGCCACATTGCAACACAATTTCCATTTTGAGCCAGTAGATCGGCAATCTTGTATGCTTCGATGGCATGATGAAACGTACCTGAGTGATAATTAAACTCTTTACCTAAATCTATCATCATTGCCATTTCTTCAGATTTATAGCAGTGATTATGGATCAAAATATCGCCTTCTAAGACCCCTTTTAGCGTGTCATTGGTCAAGTTTCTTTTCGGCGGAGTAGGATTTAATCCCGCAGTATAATCGGCATCATATTTATCCCATGCACGTTTATATTCGGTTGCTTCTGCAAATGCTTGACGGTATCCCGCCATATTTCCCATTCGCGTCATAGGTACTTGCTCACGCTTACCATAAACCCGTTTTGGGTTTTCACCACAGGCCATTTTTAATCCGTAAGGTGCATCTGGAAATTTCATTCCTTGCATAGTCACGGCAGGAATATTTTTCAATGTCACTCCACGCCCACCGATAAGGTTACCCGAACCGGGCAAAATCTGTAGCGTCGTCACACCACCTTCTCGAGCACGATTAAAGGCGGGATCTTGAGGCCATACGCTGTGCTCTGCCCACACTTCGGCAGTTACAGGGGACGTCATCTCATTACCATCTTGATGTGACGATGTACTTGGACTCGGGTAAACACCTAAGTGAGAGTGAACATCAATAATACCCGGTGTGATCCACTTACCCGTTGCATCAATAACAATCACATCATTGGAAATAGTATTCGTTTTAGCCAATTGCTTACCAATTGCGGTAATTTTACCTTGGGTAAATAGTAAGTCTGTATTCTCAAGCTTATTTCCAGCAGCAGTGAGTACTGTGGCATTAGTCACTAACGTCATACTTTGAGGTAAGGCTTGATAAGTGCTTGGATAAGGATTTTGATCAATACTCACATAAGGTGCTTGTTCTTGAGTCTGTTCGCATCCCGAGAGTATTACAGATACCGTAATTATGCTTAATAACGGTGCAAATCTAATCATATTACTTCCTATTATTATTTTTCCTTAAATTAAACCAAGTTACTAACAAAAAACCAGTTAAGAATTCAATCAATTTGTAGCAAAATATTAACACGCAAAATAATACCAATTCTATTATATAAGTGATCTTTCAGCGGGAATTCAACATGCTGTAGGCAAGGCAGATGATTGAAGCTAATAGTGATTCTATATCGAAAGCAGCTAACGTAGCATAAAGTATGTTGAAACCCGCACACAGTGAGCTTCTCAGACATTCCACTTCAGCGTTGCATTCATTTGAAAGGGAATCACCATTACTGCATAAATGCGCCTTGAATTGAAAAGCCTGAGAAGCTCTGAATTGATCATCTATATAATAGAATTGGTATAATACAATACACTGCCTTCCCATTACTCCCTATCAAAATTACCCCTTATCAAAAATACCGTTATAATCTCAGCAAGTTTCTATTAAGTGCAGTAATCAATGAAGTGGTTAAAAAAGTTATTTTCTATCAAAAAACCTGATAAGACAAAAAGTGATGACCGTGATAAAACTCAGTCAAATGCCTATGAACTGATTGGTGGTGAAAAAGCTATACGTCAGTTAGCAAAAGAATTTTATAAACAAATGCGGCAACGTAAAGACACTGTGCCTTTACTCGCCATTCATCGCTCACCTATTGAAGATTCTGAACAAAAATTGTTTGAATTTTTAAGTGGCTGCTTATACCAATTCTATTATATAAGTGATCTTTCAGCGGGAATTCAACATGCTGTAGGCAAGGCAGATGATTGAAGCTAATAGTTATTCTATATCGAAAGCAGCTAACGTAGCATAAAGTATGTTGAAACCCGCACACAGTGAGCTTCTCAGACATTCCACTTCTGCGTTGCATTCATTTGAAAGGGAATCACCATTACAGCATAAATGCGCCTTGAATTGAAAAGCCTGAGAAGCTCTGAATTGATCATCTATATAATAGAATTGGTATTAGGTGGCCCACAACTATATCAACAAAAATATGGTCATCCAGCGTTACGAGCGAGGCATATGCCATTTGCAATTAATCAATCAATGGTTGATCAGTGGCTCATTTGTATGGAGCAAGCCATTATTAAAGTAATAAAAAAGCCTGAACATCAAGGAGTGATTTTTCAGGCTATTTCGACTCTTGCCAATAACATGCGTAATAGATAGCGCTCGTATAGTTCTGCCTCTTGAGAGCCTGCTTCTGGAATATAACCATACTCCCAGCGAGCGAGTTTGAGAGCCTGCTTCTGGCGTATAACCATATTCCCAGCGCACGAGTTTCGACCCTTGCCAACTTGTCGATAATAGGCAATATCTAGCTTTCGAGCCTTAACCAATCTTGAGGTTTAAGATAGCGCTCATATAGTCCTGCCTCTTGAGAGCCTGCTTCTGGCGTATAACCATATTCCCAGCGCACTAGAGGCGGCATTGACATGAGTATGGATTCAGTACGCCCCCCGGTTTGTAAACCAAAAAGCGTGCCTCTGTCATACACCAAATTAAACTCAACATAACGACCACGACGATAAAGCTGAAATTGACGTTGATGCTCACTAAATTCAGTATCTTTGCGGCGTTCAACAATAGGAGCATAAGCCGTTAGAAAGCCTTCTCCCACCGCCCGCATAAACGCAAAGCTATTATCGAAACCATCTTGATTAAGATCATCAAAGAACAAACCTCCAACACCACGAGTCTCATTACGGTGTGGTAACCAAAAGTATTCATCACACCATTTCTTGTACTTTGGATAAACAGCCTCGCCAAAGGGTTCACACAAAGCTTTGGCCGTTTCATGCCAATGAATAACATCGTCGATATACGGATAAAAAGGCGTTAAGTCAAAGCCACCACCAAACCACCACACAGGATCGGCGCCTTCTTTATAAGCAATAAAAAATCGCACATTTGCATGAGTCGTCGGAATATGCGGATTATTGGGGTGAATAACCAAAGACACGCCCATGGCCTCAAAGCTACGTCCTGCTAACTCGGGACGATGTGCCGTAGCAGATGCAGGCATTGCCTCACCCATCACATGAGAGAAATTCACGCCAGCTTGCTCAAACACTTTACCTTGAGTTAGAACACGGCTTTGTCCACCTCCCCCTTCAGAGCGAGTCCATTGATCTTCTTTAAAATCAGCCTGTCCATCTAATGTTGTCAAACCTGCACAAATTTTATCTTGTAATTCAAGTAAAAATGCTTTTACTACATTGGCATTAGGTATACTCATTACGCTTATTTATCCTTGTCTTAATATTTGCCCACTCATACTGTCTATTATCGTGGACGGCGATTTTTGTGTGCCAAGCTTTCCAATGACAACCCCAGCTATTTTGCCTTCAAATTGCTGTTTAATTTCTGTCATCGACATAGCAGGTTCAGCGCCAGATAAATTGGCACTGGTAGAAATAATCGGTTTATTGGCAGCACTGCATATACTGCGAACCCCTTCATGGGCAGACACGCGCACAGCAATAGTATCAAATGCGCCTCGAATCAAAGGGGACAAATTCTCCTTACAAGGCATAATAAAAGTATAAGGTCCTGGCCATTTACTTTGTACAAAAGATAATTGTGATGAATTCAGTTTTGATTCATCAATGTAAGGTAGCAATTGCTCATATTTTTCGGCAACGAGAATTAAGCCTTTTTGCCAAGCTCTCTGTTTAATCGACAGCAATGCTTCTATTGCCGCTAAATTATCAGGATCGCAACCTAGACCATAAACGGCTTCGGTTGGGTAAGCGATAACACCACCATTATTCAGTACTTCAGCCACGTCAGATAACAAAATTTCTAACATTATTCCCTCGATAACTTCATTGAATCTATAAAAATAGTCTATTGTACCGGTCGTTTGTACTTACAGGATTTCTTCGGGCATTCTACACGTAAGCCCGCCGCCCCCTTACGTTCAACAAGAATCGCAAAACCACATTCAGGACACGACTGGGCAACCGGCCTATAATTGACGATAAACTTACATTGAGGGTAATCGCTACAAGCATAAAAGCTTTTTCCAAATCGGCTGGTCTTATGCTCTAATTGCCCCTGCTCACAAATAGGACAATGCACAAGTTCATTACCTTCGTCTTGAGAATGTTTTTCAATATAATGACATTTAGGATATTGCGTACAACCGATAAACAATCCAAACCGCCCCGATTTCACAGCCAGTTCATGGCCACAATCAGGACACTGTGACCCCTTAATCACTTGCGCTTCTATTTGACTGGTTTGCACTAAAGGTCGAGTATAATCACAACTCGGATAATGCTCACACCCTAAAAACCCACCACGTTTACTGTTTTTAATCACAAGAGCACCGTGACACAAAGGACAAGCCTCTTGCTCTTTAGCAGGAGGTTGAAATAAATCTTGATCTATCTTTACCATGATATTCTTATTTATCCTATCTGCCCATGAGCCCCATTCTAGCAAGTCTCATTCAATCAAAAAAGGAAGCTTTCGCTTCCTTTTATTACTCAACCACTCACACTTTAACTGGAACCTTGCCCCTTATTATCAGCACTTAAGAATGAAGCCGTCCATCTGGCTGCTCAAAAATCAAATCTTCCATTTGTTCATACGCGGATTCGTGCCCAGGCGCATTAAATAGCACCATTAACACGACCCATTTCAAATCGTCTAAAACCAATGTCGTTTCATCAATCTCCATCACTCGATCAACAACCATTTCACGAGTCTCGACATTTAACACTTTAATTTGCTCTAAAAAAAGCAAAAAGCCGCGGCTTTCTACATCGATTTTGTCCATTTCATTCTGGGTATAAATCCGAAAAGAATGTTGTGTGTGATCACATAAGTAAGGTTTATCGCTCTCCTGTAAGTCTGCTAAACATTCTAGCCAAGTTAAAGCCTTAATAATATCGGCTTGATGAAATCCTGCTCGCGTCAGTTCTTTGGTCAACTCGTCCTCATCGACAAGTAACTCTACTTCACCATGAACATAGTTTTCAAATAAATACATGAGGATATCAAACATGGTTAGCTCCTCTTTAATTTTACATAACCACCGGGTACAGCAGTAACCCACCCTTGCAATTCCAATTCAAGCAACTGCTCTAATACTAGCTCTATGGTTTTTCCACTATGCTCAACCACAACATCAATTGGTGTGGTCTCATAACCAACACTAGCTAACAGGGAGGCAAATGGCAAATCGAAGGCATTATCCAACCCTATATGGTGACGACTTTTCACTTGTTCAAGGTGAAAATGACATAAAGGTGCTAATTCTTCGACTATATCCTGCGCATTATCGACTAATTTAGCACCATTACGCAATAAGTCATGACAACCTTGGCTTTGACCCGTTAAAATATTCCCAGGAACAGCAAAGACTTCTCGTCCCTGCTCCATGGCTAATCTTGCAGTAATTAAAGACCCACTTTTCCTTGCAGCCTCAACCACTAATGTTCCCAACGACAAACCACTAATGATACGATTACGCTTGGGGAAATTGCCAGAATAAGGTTGCACTTGCGGCCAAAATTCACTGATAATACAGCCTTGCTGATAGATAGCATGATATAAGCGCTCATGCCGTTTAGGGTAAATAATATCAACTCCTGTGCCTAATACGGCAAATGAACGCCCATTAACATCAAGCGCGCCTTGGTGTGCAGCACCATCAATACCTATTGCCATTCCACTAATCACATTTAACCCCATAGTGGATAATTCTGAAGCTAATTGATGTGCAATAGTCAATCCCGATTGAGTTGCACTGCGACTGCCGACTATAGCAATGGAAGGAATGAGTAAATTTTCGATATCGCCTTTAATAAATAAAAGAGAAGGGGGATCCGATAGTTCATTTAATAAAGGAGGATACATCGCATGCTTTGGATAAATAATATGATGAAGTGGATCACTATCTTCCCAATTTAATGCCTGCTCCACTAAAGCCAAATTAGCAGGGCCAACCTTATTAGAAAAAGCCCCCATTAAAGAGAGTGCCATTGGCTCATGCTCAAGTTTTCCCTTAAGTTCAGCCATTGTCATTGTGTTTAATAATTGCTTTATCCGAGCAGGTCCTAGCCCAGACACACTGCTTACAATTAACCAGTCAACCAACTCATTTTTAATAAACACTCCTTTAACTAGGGCCTGTTGATCTTTGGTGGTTAAATTATGTCCGAGATAAACGTGTTTTAATCGCGACGGGAGGGATGACGCCTAGTGGTCTAAGCAAATGCCTCCCAACAAAGAGTAAAACACGTTTAGCCGGATCCTACGGACAGCGCTTGTGGCTTCTTTCTACGGCGTTATCGCTTGTTTATGTAGAATAACTACACCACACAAGCTCTGCCTTGTATAAAGAAACCACAAACTGCTGCAGAAATCATCACCAAAGATCTACAGGCCCTAATGATTACCAACACTGTCTCCCACTCTTATGGGCCTAGTATTTTCCATTATGATCCCAAAACTCATATTATCAAAAACCCTAAACACCATAAGTTTTCCCACCTCAACGGAAGGCAAAACAAACCATGGATCCCAATGATAATTCGCCACCATTTTATCATAGGCCGTTCCTTGACTAAGCGGCACCACTCCCTCCTGCTCTATTAAAGCCACCGATTCTCCTTCGGTGAAAACAGACAATAACTGCCCTGTTTCGACTCCTTGAGATCGCCCTTGATTGAGATAAACAACGTCCATCACCCCCATAGCTGTCCTTTGTGCTTCTGACGCAATTATCGATGCTGAAGAATTTAACTGGGATTTATCAGACATAAAATAGGAAGGCATAATGATAGGAAGTGATTGTATCGATGCCACATCACCTAAGCGTACTTCTCTGAAACTACTCAGCACTTTGACAGCAGAAATAGCACTGGAGTGAATAACCACAGCACTTGCAGCTAATATCATTTCTTGTTCAATATGAGCTGAATGACTGAGTTCAAACTCTCTTCCTTGTTGGAAAATACCTAACAAAGCCCCTTTGGGCAAAACGCCATCAATATAAAGCGTATTGTTTTCTCGGTAGAGTACTGAAGGCTCATCGCTTCCAATCACCTTGGGCTGCGCCTCAAGCCAATGTGGTGTAACAATAATATTTTGAGATAAATAAGGCCGAATTAAGGCTAATTCTAACATGGGACTGTGCACTTGTTTTGAATGAATCCTAACCTTAGGCTCTAGCTTAATGAGTGGCTTAGCATAGACTAAGATACTTGAAAACATGAATAAAATTAAAAAAACACCTCCCTTCATATCCAAACTCCTTCTTATTCCTTATTCATTTTTGTCACTCCCCCATTCATTATAACGAACAGATCTTTGATTAGCCTTATTGAATAAAAATAATACATTCTATTCTTTGAAAAAATATTGTTAAATATCATTTCACTCACCTAAAAGAAGCCAACAAATATGCTCAAAATAATACAAGCAATAATAAAAATTACAGGCAAACTCTCCCCTCAATTATCTGCCAAACTAGCCCTCTACTTATGCTCTATTCCCAAAAAACACACTGATTCAAATAGAGAGAAATCACTACTCAATCAAGCAAAAAAACTGACTTACAAAAGTGCTTCTGGTACGAATAACATTGCATGGTCTTGGGGAGAAGGACCCATCGTAATCTTATGCCATGGATGGGAAGCGAAAGGGGCTAAAATGGCAACGCTTGCCATGGCCATCGCTAAACAAGGTTTTCAAGCCATTGCTATCGATTGCACAGCTCATGGTCACTCGGGCGGAAAAAGATCTAATTTCGATATTATGACAAGAGACATTCACTCCCTGTGTCAAAATTTTTCTGATATTTACGCCATTATTGGCCATTCAATGGGTGGTATGATGGCAATGCGAGCAAGACAATTGGGCATAAAAGCTGACCGATATGTTCTGATTGCAGCCCCCAGCGCTCCACTACCGATTATCGACATTATGCAAAACACGTTAAAAGTGAACAAAAAAGCAATCGCCATTTGCCAAAATAAAATCGCTTCCCAAATAGGCTTTACGTGGAATGAACTCATACAAGGAAAAATCTATACTCAGGAAGCAGCACCATTATTAATGCTTTATGACACTCAAGATAAAGAAGTCCCTCTGTTTCATGCCCATAAAATTAAAGCCCTTTGGAATAATTCAACACTGATAACAACCTCAGAATTAGGCCATAGGAAGCTCATCTGGAATAAAAATGTCATTCAATCTACTCTGAATTTCCTGACTCCACACATAGACACAAACATCACGTCATAGGTGGAAAACCAGAACATCTCTTTATGTTGGAAGGGTAAATACAAGCAATCAAGAGGCATTTACTCAAAAAATCACAGGAAATTTGCACATATATCGAGCTTTTGCTGTTATTGAGCGACACGAAAGACTAAAATTGTTCCATTCCGTTGCGTCATAGCATTCTGACGCATGTTAGATAGAATTGAGTAAGTAAAGAGTGGATGTATGAGTTTATTAAAAGTACTGCGTTTTCCTGACGAAAGATTAAGAACAGTCGCTAAGCCTGTCACCGATTTTGGCCCTGAATTACAGACACAAATTGATGACATGTTTGAGACCATGTACGAAGAGAAAGGTATTGGACTTGCTGCAACACAAGTCAATTTTCATCAACAACTTATCGTCATGGACTTACAAGATGAAGTTGAACGTCCCAAGGTTTTTATTAATTTAGAAATCGTTAAAAAAGAGGGCCATTTCATCAATGAAGAAGGCTGCTTATCAGTACCGGGAATTTATGCTGAAGTTGAGCGTGCAGAGTTTATAACTATTAAAGCACTCGATAGGCATGGCCAACCTTTTACGTTGGAAGCGACTGAGTTATTTGCCATTTGCTTACAACATGAATTAGATCATTTAATGGGCAAGCTCTTTGTTGATTATTTATCACCGCTAAAGCGTCAACGCATAAAACAAAAGCTTGAAAAAGCAGCTCGATTAGAAGCGAAACAAGGATAAAATACGTTTGAAACCACTCAATATTATTTTTGCAGGTACGCCCGACTTCGCTGCTCGACACCTGCAAGCGTTACTTGATTCTCCACATAATGTCATCGCAGTCTATACTCAACCCGATAGACCCGCTGGACGAGGAAAAAAACTACAAGCCAGCCCCGTAAAAGCCTTAGCCCTTGCTCACAATATTGACGTGATCCAGCCTAAATCCTTGAAAGATGAAAATGCACAACAGGTGCTTTCTCAATTCAATGCCGATATTATGGTCGTAGTCGCGTATGGATTATTACTTCCCCAAGTCGTTTTGGATACCCCAAAACTGGGTTGTATTAATGTCCATGGTTCAATACTACCTCGTTGGCGAGGAGCTGCGCCTATTCAGCGTGCTTTATGGGCAGGAGATACCGAAACCGGTGTGACCATAATGCAAATGGACATCGGCTTAGATACTGGCGATATGCTACTCAAAACATCACTTCCCATTGAAGATGATGACACTTCTGGGACACTTTATGAAAAACTTGCTGTACAAGGACCTGAAGCGCTAATTGAAGCACTCAGTGGTCTGGCAAATAACACTTTATCCCCAGTTAAACAAGACGACAGTCAAGCCAATTACGCCGCTAAACTCACTAAAGAAGAAGCAAGGCTGGATTGGAATAAAAGTGCATTGACCTTATCTCGTGAAATTCGCGCTTTTAATCCATGGCCAATGAGCCATTTTGAACATGAAGGCTCAAGTATCAAAGTATGGCAAAGTCAGCTCAGTGATTTACAAACAGACTCCCTGCCAGGCACCATAATCAAAGCCGATAAAATAGGGTTGCATATTGCAACCGGAGAGGGAGTACTCACCCTTACCCACATGCAGCTTCCAGGCAAAAAACCCCTTTCAACTGCCGATATTTTGAACTCAAAAGCCGATTGGTTCACGCCAAATACAGTGCTAAGTTCACCCGTTACAAATCACGCTACAGAGGCCGAGTAATTAAATGAATTTAAGAGCATTGGCTGCAAAAGTCATTTTTCAAGTATTAGAAAAAGGCCTGTCTCTTTCAGTCGCCCTGCCTGATCAGCAACGCCACCTTAATAGCGGAAAAGACAAAGCACTCTTAGCTGAACTTAGCTACGGTGTCATGCGTGTTTTGCCACAACTGGATAAACAAGTCAGTGATTGCATGAGTAAGCCCCTTAAAGGGAAACAGCGCATTGTTCATCAATTATTATTGGTCGGTTGTTATCAATTATATTTCACTCGTATTCCCAGCCATGCCGCCATTTCTGAAACAGCAGAAGCCTGCAGACAGTTAAAGTTTGAGGGATTGGTCAAAGTCGTTAATGGCGTTTTAAGAAACATTCAACGACAAGAAAAACCTTTATCTTGTGACAATGAAACCTTGCAATACAACACACCCGCTTGGATCATTAAACGCCTAAAAGCCGCTTATTCGAACAATTGGCAGCACATCATAGAACAAAGCCACCAAAGACCTCCAATGTGGTTGCGAAACAACCAAAAAATACAATCAAGAAGTGATTACCTCACTCGCTTACAAGCTGAAAAAATCAACGCGAGTGTTGGCCAAAGCCATGATGCGATTTTACTTGAAAGCCCTACAGATGTGATGCAATTACCACAATTTAGTCATGGTGCTGTATCAGTGCAAGACGGAGCCGCTCAATGGGCCGCAAGCTTACTCGCTCCACAACCTGGAGAGTTAATCCTTGATGCCTGCGCAGCACCAGGGGGAAAAACCTGTCATATTCTCGAAATCGAATCTAATATAACATTAGTTGCCGTTGATAATGATGAGAAAAGGTTAGAACGAGTGCAGCAAAACCTCGACAGGTTGTCGTTAAACGCAAAATTAATCCATGGTGATGCTGCTAACATTTCTAGTTGGTGGAATGGCAATAAATTTGATCGCATTTTGTTAGATGCACCGTGTTCGGCAACGGGCGTCATTAGACGTCACCCTGATATCAAGTGGTTAAGAAAAAACAATGATATTGAAGAGCTTGTACGTATTCAGTCGGCTATAATTGATCACTGTTGGCACTGGTTAAAATCAGGAGGAACACTTTTATATGCGACTTGCTCTATTTTACCCCAAGAAAATAGCGAACAAATTAGCGCATTTTTAGCCCGTACTCCCGATGCAAGATTAGTCCCCATAGCGCAACAAGGAGACAGACAAGCCATTGGCTGGCAAATTACACCAGGGCAAGAAAATATGGATGGTTTTTATTACGCACGTCTCATCAAGGACTAGCAGGCATGAAGATTATCATTTTAGGTGCTGGGCAAGTGGGCGGCACATTGGCAGAGAATTTAGTCGGCGAAAATAATGACATCACTATCGTTGATCATAATAAGAGTCGCCTACAAAACCTACAAGATAAATTTGATTTACGTGTCGTCATTGGTCATGGTGCGCATCCAGATGTGCTAAAAGAAGCTGGCGCCGAAGATGCAGATATGCTGATTGCAGTAACCAGTAGCGATGAATGCAACATGTCTGCGTGTCAGATTGCTTTCTCTCTATTTGGCACGCCAACAAAAATAGCCCGAATTCGCTCAGAACAATATATTCGTATTCGCGATAAGCTATTTATCGACAGTGAAACTAAACAAAATGATAATCGAACCCGTGGCGGCTTTGTTATTGATGAGCTAATTGCACCAGAGCAACTTGTCACTTCCTATATTAGGCGATTGGTGGAACATCCTGGTGCATTACAAGTTTTAGAGTTCGCTGAAGGTCGCTTAAGTTTAGTCGCAGTAAGAGTGTATTACGGTGGCCCATTAGTCGGTAATGCACTTGCGGCCTTACGTGAACACATGCCAAATATTGATACTCGTGTCGCCGCAATTTTCCGTCAAGGCCGCCCCATCATGCCTCGAGGCACCACCATTATGGAAGCGGATGATGAAGTCTTCTTCCTCGCTGACACACGTCATATTCGTGCGGTAATGGGAGAAATGCAAAAGCTCGATAATTCCTATCGAAACATCATGATTGCCGGTGGTGGTAATATCGGTTTTGGGTTAGCAAAGCAGCTGCAACGAAATCATAGTGTTAAACTCATTGAAAGAGATCACGACCGAGCTGAAGAATTATCTGAAAGACTCGAAAATGCCACCGTTTTTTGTGGTGATGCATCTGATCAAGAGTTACTTGTCGAGGAACATATAGAACAAACTGATGTGTTTATTGCTGTCACTAATGATGATGAAGCCAATATTATGTCATCTTTACTGGCTAAACGAATGGGGGCTAAAAATGTCATGGTGCTTATTCAAAGAGAAGCCTATGTGGATATCGTCCAAGAGGCGAATATCGATATCGCGATTTCTCCGCAGCAAGCGACCATATCTGCCATGCTCACTCATATCCGTCAAGGGGATATCTGTAACGTATACTCATTAAGACGCGGCGCAGCAGAAGCCATTGAAGCAATCGCCCATGGTGATAAAAGCACCTCTAAAGTCGTAGGGAAAAAAATTAGCGAAATAAAACTGCCCCCAGGCACCACAATTGGCGCAATAGTAAGGGATGAAGAAGTGCTTATGGCACACGACAACACCATTATTGAGCAGGACGATCACGTCATTCTTTTCCTAGTGGATAAGAAATTTATTGGTGAAGTCGAAAAACTGTTCCAGCCAAGCGCCTTCTTCTTCTAAAAATGGAAAAAGCATGCTGAATTTTAGAGCGCTACTGTTTATTTTAGGCACCTTCTTAGCAGCCTTAACCGGCTTTATGCTTATTCCTTTGTGCTTAGCCATATATTTGGGAGAAAGCACAATTGGTGCTTTTGCTCGCTCTTGTATCTATTGTGGTATTGCCGCAGCCATGTGCTTACATAACGGCCAGAAAAAGCGCTTACAGCTCAATATTAGAGATATGTTTATTCTCACCAGTTTTACTTGGATGATCGTGAGCTTATTTGCCGCCCTCCCTTTTACCATTTACATCGATATCAATTACACCGATGCCTTCTTTGAAACCATGTCAGGGATCACCACAACAGGCTCAACGGTACTCTCTGGACTCGATGATATGGATCGCAGCATTCTCATTTGGCGCTCTTTATTGCATTGGTTTGGTGGCATTGGCTTTATTGTCATGGCCGTTGCCATTTTACCCTTTTTAAACGTTGGGGGAATGCGACTGTTTAGAACAGAATCATCTGACTGGAGCGACAAAACTGTCCCTAGAACACAATTGATGGCAAAAAATCTACTCTTTGTCTATTGCTCACTCACCTTACTCTGTTATGTTGCCTATCATTACAGCGGTATGAGCTGGTTTGATGCAATCAATCATGCCATGAGTACGTTATCAACCGGTGGCTTTTCAACTTCAGATAAATCCATGGCGGCGTTTTCCCATGAGGCACAATGGTTTGCCGTTCTCTTCATGATATCAGGTTCATTACCCTTATTATTATTTGTTTATAGCTTGCAACAAAGTAGTCTCAAAGTATGGAATGATTCCCAAGTAAAAGGCTTTTTACTCTTTCTGCTAATTGTCTCAGTAGCTTTAAGCATTTGGCTTGCCATTGCTAGGGATATGCCTTATTTAGATGCCTTACGCTTATCAACATTTAACGTGGTTTCTGTCGTCTCCACCACTGGCTTTGGACTCACAGACTATGACTCATGGGGCACACTAGCCAGCATTACTTTTTTCTTTTTATTATTTGTTGGCGGCTGCTCAGGCTCCACATCAGGAGGCATCAAAATCTTCCGTTTTCAAATTGCATTTGCCGTTATGGTGCAACAGCTTAAACAGCAATTTCATCCAAAAAGTGTATTTAAGAGTCGCTATAACGACAGAATTATCAACCCAGAAATTGTGGACTCACTCGTCACTTTCATGCTCCTGTTTATTATGACATTTGTCATCATTACCGTTATTCTAGTCGCAACAGGACTCGATTTAATGACCAGTATTTCCGGCTCTATCACAGCTATCAGTAATGTCGGCCCCGGTATAGGCAATGAAATTGGCCCCTCAAGTAATTTCGCTTCTGTACCAGATGTCGCAAAATGGGCACTCGCCATAGGAATGCTAATGGGACGCTTAGAGATCCTCACTGTTGCCGTATTATTTCATCACAAATTTTGGCGCTTTTAACGTTATCGCTAAATCAATAATAAATAACATAGACATATTCAATTACAATCAACGCAGGAAATGCGTCAAAAAAGTACATCAACTCTATTTATAATTTATACCCAGTACCAGTAATCTAACCCCATACATGCTCAGTAGCATGCTTCATTCACTTAAAACATCAGATTATATACTTGTATTTTTTTAATACTCTCATCAAGTCAATAAACACTTATACCTTTAAAAATGATTACGTCATTCACTCTATTTTTGATAACAATATAATTTATCGCTTTAGGTAAAAATAAGTAACCAGCCCCAAAATTAACAAAAATTTAATTTAAAAGTAACATTTATATCTAAAGCAGTGATTTAAACATATCTTTACAAAAAGAAATTTTTTAAAGTTCATTTATAATTACCTGATAAATAAAGCTTTTAAAATTACAACTCTTAAATCTTTCGAGGATGGATAATGATAAAAAACGCAAAAAAACCGCTATGTCGAATTCATTAGGAATAAAATAAAGTAAACAGACATATAAATAACAAAAAACACCACAAAACAATATAAAACAAAACAGCAAATGCATTGAAACAATATTTTTAACTATTTTAATATTTTTGTATTTATTTATTCACAACTATAGTCTACATTCCACTCAATAATAATAAGGTTTGATTGGATAAGTAAAATGAAAAAAATAATATGCTTAGCTCTCTCTACGTTTCACTTTTCAGCAACGGCAAATGTGTTAATAAGTGAAGTCCTCTACGACACTCCAAATGATGATCTCACCGAAGAATGGGTAGAACTTTATAATGCAAGTTGCAATACCATAGATTTATCCACTTATACATTAAGCGATAATGGCGGAAGCTACACTCTCAGTGGTGAAATAGCTGCAGGGGAATATGTGACAATCGCAAAAGATGCAACAGCATTTTATAATCTTTATGGAACCAGCGCCGACTTTAGCAATTTTAGCTTATCACTTGGTAATTCTGGAGACTATTTATATTTAAAAAATAATGACTCTGAAATTGACATGTTGGCTTGGGAAAATAAAATCAGCGGCTGGAATATCTCAGCCACCAATACCAGTCTTGTTAGAAGTAGCTCAGAAGACACTGATTCTGTCAGTGACTGGGAGAATGCAAATTCAATAGGTTCACCCAAATCAGGCGTGTTTAACTCATCATGTTCAAACACTGATGATCAGTCAATCACAACCAATAACACTGAACTAACCAATGGCGGTTCAATCAACTTAAGCCCAACAAGTAGCGGTAATAACCTTAATTATACCCTCACCACTACAATTGGCTCCAACTTAACTATCGCCATCAATGGTGGCTCTGGCGATGCAGACTTGTACGTGAGACTCGGAAGTGCTCCCACCACCAATAGCTACGACTGTGCCCCTTATTTAAGTGGCAATAATGAATCTTGTTCTTTTTCTAGTGTTTCAGCAGGCACTTATTATATTACTATTATGGCCTATGAAAGCTTTAGCGGCGTATCACTTTCAAGCAGTTATACTGAAGATTCAAATGATACTGGCGACGAAAATACAAACTTTGAAGATTTTGATACTTACTATGCCGATGCCATTAACCTCACAGGAGAAAACTTAAAAGCGGCATTAAATACCATCATAGATGGTCATACTTCTTTATCTTATTCTCAAGTTTGGAATGCATTAGAAATCACAGATGAAGATCCCGACAATAGCAATAATATCCTCTTATTTTACACTCAACGTTCTCAAGATAAAGCAAGCCGAGTCGGTGGCTCAGGCGCTAACAATGATCAAAATGATTGGAACCGTGAACATATTTGGCCAAAAAGCCATGGCTTTCCCTCTTCCAGTGATGATGCCTATACCGACATCCACCATTTACGCCCATCAGATGAATCCGTTAATAGCACTCGTGGTAATTTAGACTTTGATAATACGAGCACTAATAGCATCAGTGAAGCACCAGGCACTTACTATGATACTGATAGCTTTGAACCTATGGACAGCTTAAAAGGCGATGTCGCTCGTATGATCTTCTATATGGATGTGCGCTATCAAGGCATTGATACGAGTAGTACAGGTGTCGGCGATTTGCAGATCAGTCATTTCACTGGCACAGCAACATCTTCATCTGGAAATGGTTATATAGGCAAATTATGCACTTTACTCGCTTGGCATAATGCCGATCCTGTGGACACAACAGAAGAAATAAGAAATAACAAGGTGTATTCTATACAAGGTAATCGAAATCCCTTTATCGACTATGCTGATTGGGCCAATGATATTTATGCCGATCAATGTAATTAAATAAATGCACTCACTCTCTGATTACCTTATCAGAGAGTGAACTATAAACGTTGGCCTTTATGTGAAGATGAAGGTGAAGGCGAACGCAACTCACCTTCAGACAGCAATCCTTCATCATTAACATCATGCGGTAAAACGATATGAGGCTATCATTCACTCTGCAAATAACGCAACGCTTCCATATTATTCGGATATCGAACTAATACCTGTTGATAGGCATTAATAGCCTCTGTAGTTTTATGTTGATGCCGCAAAGCGCGTCCTAAATAAACCCAAGCATCCACCTCAGTTGGAAACTTTGCAATCAATATTCGCGCTTCATCTTCTAACGCTAGCCAAGCTTGATGATATTCTCGAGCTTGCATGAGAAATAAGTGAGCTTGATAAGATAAGCTCTGCGTTTTAAGTATGTTACTCGATACTATTGCCACTTCTTTCCAGCGATTTAATGCCGCCAATGGTGATAGCAGTCCAATTTGAGCATCGATAGACTCAGGATTGAGCGCCATGGCTTTTCGATAGCTTTCAATTGACTGGCTATAATCCTTATTTTGAAAATGTAGCCAAGCAATACGCATCAAAGTAAATTCATATGTCGACACAATAGATTCCATTTTTGGCGCCCACTCAACGGCCTCAGCTCTATCACCATTTAAAAACTTCTGCATATCAATGTTCATCACCAAACTCGATACACTCAAGGCAGATTCCGGTACGTGGATCACTTCAATGGCTTTTTCATATAATCCCTGTGCTTCAAATAAATAAGAAGCATTCCAATCTTGCTCTATCGCGTCACAATGAAACGATAAAACAAGTAAAATTAAAGCAGATATTTGTTTACTCATAACGGTATACAAGTTCACCATTTAGTCGAATATTGCAAAAATAAAAATGTACCGGAATAGTCACTATCAAAGGTTGATAATTCATATTCACTGTACGCTAAAGTAAGCATTAGTTGGCTACGATGAGGCAGCGCCCACTCGGTTCCCACTCGAATATACTGCTTTTGTATTTGATTCAAATTAGCAATAACTAAGGTGTCGGGATCCACAGCCAACAGCCTATCACCTAGAGTAAAGGCCAAATACACACTATCAGGAGACAACAGGGAGTAAGAAGAAAGCCAATGTTTAATAAGCACGTCTGCCGATATATAATGGCGTTCAAAAGATGCACTCTCAATATCATACAATCTGACTTGCCCCCAATTTTCGGCACCAAAAAGGCTAGCACCGACAGCAGCGTCATATTGATACACATTACTGTGTAAATCATAAGTTGTTTGTGAATAGTGCAAATCAAAGGATAAATCGCGCTGATAGTTCATATAATTCAACGCGCCTCCCATATAAAATAACCCCCCTAAAGCACTGTCTGATAAATTACCATCGATGTGAGAAAACTGAATACTGGGCGTTAAAGCACCATTAAGTCCATCAACAAAGTAATGCCTCTCCAGTTCAAATTGAAACGCTTCTTGATAAAGTGTGTCACTAACGGTTTCACTATCAAATGCAATGCCTAATCGGCTATAACCCAAGTTCACATTATAGGTATCGAGATAATTAAATTGCCCTTTAATACCAAAAGCATTCAAATCATCTTTTGTGGTATCGCCAGAATAAATACCCGATAAATAATTTAAAGCGAGTTGAGTAGACCAAGGAGATTCATCCGCTTTAGCAAAAGGCATCAAGAAGACAGAAACAATAACACCACCCAATAAGGATCTTAATAGGTGATCCATAGTTCTTTCTCTTCAAAATGAGTAAATGACTGGCACTGCTTTATATAATATGGCCACCTAAACTCCATTGCTTTCAATTGCGGATTATAAATACCTGTGTATAAGGTCCCTAAACCACGGTCATAATCGGTTGAAAACAAAGGAGCATATTCAAATGCACTAATAAAAGAATCGATATTGACCAAGGGATCATAAAGCTTTTCTACCAATTCTTGCTTACGCTCATGAGAGTTTGAAAACATCGCATAATTTGATAATTCAAAGCCACCTTGATGGTTTACCGCTAAAGGAATATGCGACACAACAGGGGCAATAAAAGGCGATAACTCAACAGTTTTAATATTAAAATTAGCATCTAAAAGCGTGACATTATAAGTAAGATTAACTGGTACTCGCCGAAGCACAGCGACAGCTTCTTCTGTTGTTTTACAGCACTCTAAAATATACCGTAAAATAATTGACATGCTAAAGCCTTTTCCCGTGCGGCTTCGGCCACCAAAAGACCAAGAAACAGACAAACCATGCTCATTCATTCCATCAAGCACGCCCCATAATCCATCAGTTGATGCAATAACCTGTGTTTGATCCCAACAGCTTTTTAAAATGCGAGCCTCAAAAAGTGCAGGAGCATTATCATAGTTTTTAATTAAAACAGGATTATACCTTATCCATACTGCCTGACTTCCTCCACTCACATAAGGTGTAGGGCAATAAAAACTCAACAAACGAGCATCAATATCATCCGCTTTAGTCAGCTCTAATAAATGCTCCCAATAAGGGATCAGTTCGGGCATATGCTCTTGCAGTGCATTTTTACAACTCATAAAAGAAGGACGATTCAGCTCACCTTCCTTTAAAAACCATTGTTTATAACTTTCTTTGGTTTCATGATAAAAAGCGAGCCACTTACTACTGGGTTTCGCTTCTTCAACAAATTGAAATCGTTTCGCACTATTGAGGTTCATGATGCATCCTCAAAAGCAGAATCACTTTCTAAACTATTATCTTCAAAGCTATCATCTTCGTTAATCGTTATCTCGCTCTCTACATAAGAGGCTCCTTTTAAAGAGCTACTGGAGTTATAACGCTCAACCAAGATTTTCTCTTCTTCGGTTAATTCTCGATAATTAAATCGCTCTTTCAATGCATTAAGCAATTTGCTTGCTGTTGAAGTGAGTGCTCTTTCAGCAGATTGTAATTTAAAATGAGTAAATACAATCGCCAAATCAGCCCCTTTATAGGCATATTCAGCCGTATCCATAATGCGCATAATAAACACTTCATCTTCACCCAGAGCTTGGCGTCTATCATGATGCTTTGAAATTAGCGTTAATTCATCATCAAGCAGTTTATAAACGCCAGATTCAGGTGCCGCAGTAATAATTTTTAATCCAGGATCGGTATATTTTAAAATCATTTGCCCACTGGTTGTCGCTGCTCCCTGCGTTAGCGCCAGTTGATTATACTCATTGGGATTCAGGTTAAATTCCACATCAGAATATTCCAATAAATGAAACAGGAATAATGGAACGGTCTCATAACAAAACTCAGACATATTCGTCATTGCACTGATCCCTGTGATCCTTGGGTTTAACTCACCTAAATATAAGTCTCCAGTATCCAGATCAATTAAATAGTCAACTTCGAAATAGCCTTTATAGCCCCTGTCATACAGAACATTCCCCAAATTTTCTGTCATTTGTTGTGCTTGAACACGAATGTTGTCTGAAAATGCATCTTGATAGAGCTCATTACCACACCATCCACCTTGATAAGGTGTTAATTCTGACAACCCCACTAACTCTGTCATCAGTGGTCCAACAAAGGTACCTGATCGTGTCGCACAAGCCTCGATTGCCGTTCCCGCGCAACGGATCTGCTTCATGATTTTAACTTGTTCTTCAGACTCTATCTTGTCTGCAACCTTGTCATATTCTGCTTTCGACGAAATAAAGTAAGTCGTTTTACCCGAATCACCATAAGCACTTTGCACGACTAAACACTCACCTAATTGATATTGCTCTGCAATCGCTCTTAAACTTTCATAGCTAGTCACCTTCTCTAATGCATTAGGTACACTCGCCACCCCAGCTTCATTGCCTATTTCAGTGGTCGTGATCTTATTGTCAATTTTCTTAACCAGATGATTAGGTGGTAGACACACTTGCAGATCCATTGACCGACATGTTTCTTCTAATGTTTTATCAAAAAACAAAAACAGCGCTTTGGCTTGTGGATCTTGTCTGTCTTCGGTTTTCCAATGGGCAATATCTTTTTCAATTTGGCTGACAACATCTTTATGCCCCAACAGAAAGTCATTAACAGATTCAATACTATCAAACACAGGTGTTCCCACTTTACTGGGTAACATGACGCTAGCATTAGACTTGTCGTAACAGTCTATAAAATTGATATTGGTCCAGTGCTTTACCCACTGTTCTAAATTCATTAAATTAAAATTAGTAGAACTAATAAAATAATGAGGCGTATCTAATGTAGCAAAATATTGTTTTACATCATGAATCGAACTTAACTGAGTATTAGCCTTCATACTTAACCTTTACGTCTATAAAATTATAAGGACTCGAGATAATCTTGGGTAAAGACTTTAAGTCCCACTGCGGGGTTATAACCGTGAATTTCTTTTATGCGGATTTTTTGTAAATACAATAAAATATCGTAAGTAATTAATTGACCTGGCACGAGAACAGGAAATCCTGGTGGATAAGGTGTCACAAAAGAAGCTGACACTAGTCGACGCTCATTCATCACTTGCTTGATCATTTCGGTATCAAGCGCGACAAATTCTATTTGTCGCTCATCAAAAGCAGCATAATAAGCTCGGCGCATATCCACAGTGGAAAAGTGATCACCAGCATAGGGAACAAAAGCTTCATGATAATCACGATGTAAAGGCAAACTAATCACTTGCTCAGGTTGCACAATATCATTGACTTGCCCACTTAATTCAGGATCGGATAATCGATTAGCAATTTCACTTAACACATTAATTAAATAATCAATTGTCGACTCATTTGCGCCAATATTGACAATAAATAACACAGTTTTTCGAGATGTTTTATTGACTTGAATGTCATATTTATTAATCAATAGCTCACGAAAAACGGTGCCATCCATACCCGTTCGACTGATATCAACCGTGACTTTCGTAGGATCCACCACAAAATCTGATTGCCCCCAAAATTGAGGCATATCGTCATAACGATAACAAGGTAAAGACGCCTGCTTTGATGCATGACTCCGTCTTGATGCAGAATTGATATCTCGATACTCGTTAGGAACAAGGGCATCATCACCTAATACGCAAAAGTAACGCTGTAATACAGTATTTTCTGTGATCCTTTGACGTAGCTGTGTCGCCAATCTAATGGCACGCTTGACACGTTCATAGCCTTCTAAGCTGACTTGTCGCCTTCCCGCATCAAGTGAAGCAATAATCTGATAATTTGGCGACGTGGATGTATGCATACGGTAAGATTCAAGAAACAACTCTTTGTTATATTCTTCATCAAAAATATGCAGCATAGACCCTTGCCTAAAAGAAGTGAGGGTCTTGTGGGTAGATTGAGTCGAATAAACACGTAGCTTGACTAAATCAGGATTGGGCATCAGAGGTAAATCAATCAATAAATCATGATCATCACGCTCATCACTGGCTAGAATATCTCCATATTCCTCAAACCAAGCTTGATACGCTTGTTGATAGTCAGGCTGCTGTAGCGATGCTTGCAAGAAATTAGCCACACTCATGGCGGTTCTGTGCTCATACAAAGGATTAAAATAAGCAAAGGCAAACCAAGCTTCATCCCAATGAAAAATAATATCAGGCTTGATCGCCAAAATATCCAACATATAACGTTTAGTGTTATAAATAACGCCATCAAAGGTCGAATTGGTGAGAGTAATTTGCTTAACTCGATGCAATTGTCCTTGTTTACGTAAATCCAACAATACTCTTTTAATACGCTTTAAAGGAACGGCGCCATATAAATCGAGTTCATCAAGGGGATAAGTTTCTAAAAAAAGAGGATAAGCGCCAGATAACATAATGGCATATGGAATCGATTTATGACAATCTGCCGCCGTCAACACAATATCACCCGGCTCTAAATTTGCCTGCATCACAATTTTATTTGACGTAGAAGTGCCGTTCGTTACAAAGTAAGTTTCTTTTGAACGAAATGCTTTAGAGGCTTTAAAATGCGCTTGCTTGATCGCCCCTTTGGGATCTAATAACGAGTCCATGCCCCCTTGCGTCGAAGAGGTCTCAGCGAGAAACGTATTCGCACCATAAAAATTCAGCATGTCTGTTATCCAGTGAGAATCTTTAAGGGATTGCCCTCTGGATAAAGGCAAGGCATGAAAAACGCCTTTAGGTTTTTTACTATAGGTTCTTAATGCATCGAAAAAAGGTGTGGAATAACGATCTCGAATACCACTTAAAATTGTATGGTGGAGCTCTTGAAAAGGCTCGACATGGTAAAGCACTCTGTCAAATTGCTCCCTGATTTTGACATCAATCCCCACAAGCGCAAGCTCGCTAATTAAATAATGTGTTATTTCAGGCCGTAAAGTATGCAAAGCACTTTGCAACCCTGTCAGCGGATTGTCTGTCATTTTATTAACATCAATGTAGAAATTAATAAAATCAGCATATTCTTGATGATAAGTATTCGAAGTACTTTTTATTGGGTATCCATAAACATACACACAAGCTTGAATACTTGGGTTCGCTAATATCGCCACCATGGCATCTTCAGCATTACTCACAAACAAAACGTCATAAATGAATTCATCGCCTTCTGATTTAAACATTGCCAAACTATTGCGATAGATGAGTTCGTAATCAGCTGGGTTAGGATGAATAACAAGCACTTCAAAATAGGTTTTACAACTTGAACGGCGGCTACTCTTACCTTGTAATTCCGTTTTGTCGATAACAATGGGCCTGTCAAGAGCGGATAAATTTGTTTTAAAAGGCACAAAACTTTGACGTCGATATTCTAAAGATTGCAGCTGCGTATAAGTATTAAGGCAAAGTTGATAAAACAACTCATATTGGCCTCCATGGAAATAATGCCTTAGCTGCAGCATGACACCATATCCAGGATATGCCCAAAATCTTTCTATTTCATAAAGATAAGCTAACAACCTTTCCACTTCATCTAAATCAGTAACGGCATGAGATAATTGATTCGATCTCGACAAGCGCTCTAAAAGCTGCCAGCTAGCCAGTCTCTTTGCTTCGAGATCGAACTCAGTTAATGAGTTTGTTTGTATTGGATGATGCATATAATATCACCCTTTCATTTGACTAATTTCTGATAGAACTTCTTTAGCTGAAACATTTTCAGGCTCAAGAACTAACAATAAAGATAAAATTTCTTTTGTTTTTGAATAATCTTTTTGTTCAAATTTCAACAATCCATATTCCAATAAAAACGTAGTATCATCTGGGTAAGCATCAAGCATTTTCTTATCTATCTCTGCTGCATTATCATACTTTTGATTTTTTCTTAATGCATAACTCAAATATAAATTGGCATAATAGTTATACAAGTCTTTTTTAATCACCTCATAGCCTAATACTTCAGTATCATCAAAGTTCTCTTTAATATTAGATATTCTCATCATCCCTAATTGAGGTGATAACGCATTAGGTGATATTTTTTTTGCCGCTAAATAATGAAATTTAGCATTGGCAAAACTTCCTTGTAAATAATAAAGGTAACCTAGTCTCAGATTTAAAATATAGTCGTCATGATCTTTTTTATAAAGACTAACTAAGCTATTTATGGCATTTTGATAATCACCTACTCTTTCATATCCGTAAGATTTATGAAAGGAGGCTTCCTTAGTAATCTCATTTGAAGCAAAAACATTAAAGCTAAAGATGACTAAATTTATAGCAATAAAGATACAGCGTATATTTTTCATTTATACATTCCAAGGATCGATTTATTAATTAGATTGACGTTTTAACTCTATATTATTAACTCTTACGTTTTTAAACTTTAAATAAGAATCCAATTCAATGTTGGTATCCATTTTTGACTTAAAAAAACTATTATTAATACAACCTGAAATTTGTCTTTCAGAAATAAATTTATACTCAGCTATAGTTGATATTTTTGATGAAATAAAAGCATTTAAAAACGCACTCACCCCGCCATTAAAATAACCTAAATAAGTCATGTTTGAGATAGTATCTTTCCAATGAAGTCCCTTTTTATAAGCCAATGGTACAGATGGAAGCGCTAAATATAAACACTTCAAATAAGGGTCGCTGCCTTCTAAATGATAAATAAAAAAAGTTCCCGCATATTTTCCAAAAAAGAGTTTTGCATCACCTCTTGAAAAATAGAAAGTACTGTCGGGCGCCATTCTAACAACAAAAGTAATTTCGTCTATTTTCTTGCCATCTTTATAAACATAATAGTTCAATGTTTCATCAAGAATAAATGTCGTTAATTGTTCATGAAAAGCAGTAGGCAGTAATGAATTGACTCTCACCATTTCATTGGGCAAACCATGAGAAAAATATTTATTGTTTTCACAATAATGGACAAAAGTGAAAGGCAGTGTTTCTGAGCCCATAAAAGCTGTTGCTTGTACTTGCAGATGTATATGAGGCTGTGGGGAATAACCTGAATTGCCACATAATCCCAAATGCGCTCCGGGTTCAACCCATTGCCCTTCATAGACAACAATACTCTCTTTTGCAAAATGTGATATCTCGACAAAATAACCTCGTTCATCATAAATGATCACTAAATTTCCCCAATTATTAATAGTGTCAACTGTGCCAATAGGGTTATCCATTAAATAAGAAACCACTTTAATGACTCTGCCACGAACAGGCGATAAAACCGCTTGGCCAAAAGCATAATAGTCTTCTAATCGAGTACCTTCATTTTTATAAGTATTATTTGAATCATCCGTTATCACAAAATCATAGGCATAACGCCAAAAACCTTGATGAGTCCATTGACCATTAAACCCTTGCCAAACCGTCCATGAACCAGAAAAAGGTAAAGCCAAAGTGATAAAGGTATTTGCAAAACGATCTTTTGCCGTCAAATAATGATCTAATGTTTCTTCAGGACTCGAGCGAAATACTGTTGGCCTTAGCGGGTATCCCACCACACCAAGTACATACACAAAAGACAAAGTGATCAAAGTAAAAGGTAAAGTAAATACGGGGATGCCATATTGAGCCCAAAAGACATTAACAGCATTTATTAATAATGTGGATAATGCAACACCAATTCCCGCTAAAATAAGACTCTTAGGTGATGGAATATTAAACACACATCCAATGGAAATAGCGATAAGAATATAGTTAAAGTTATTCATATTATTTAATGATTGCTCCCAAGAGCCATTAAATAGAGAGTTAATACCACATCCTAATATAAATCCAGAAATAGCAATAACTAAAATAAGTCTGGATTTAAAAAATATCAACCCTGAAATCAAAGCTCCTGATATAACATTAGGCATGAATACAATTGAGCCCATAGACTTGAAAAAAGCATTAATAAAATGAGGAAAGAAACTAAAATCATTATAAAGTGTATTTGTATACAAGCTATTTACATATAAATTACTTAAACGTCCACTGGCTAAGTAAACCAGACTACTAATAATAACAAAAGGAATACTGAGAACTTGTAGCCCTAAAAAATGATGAAAAATATTCGAAAGAAAAACAGTCAATAGAAATGATAACACACTTGCTAACGCGATAATGCTTAAGGTCAGTATATTAATTTCGTAAAGATAACCTATAGCTAATCCAGACAATAAAGGATTATAAGTATAAAAACCTGACTTCAAATATTCTTTACTGAAACCGATAAAGTGAGCAAATGCATAAGCTATGATAATCGAAAATAAACCGGATAATGCCGTGTTATAGTTTATCAAACCAACAATAAAAAGCAGCGCACCTGATATTTTTCCCTGTATAAAAAACACATCAGAATAACTACTTAAGATAGAATTTATATGAGTCGGTAAACGCCATTTTCTAACATCAATCATTGTCATAATGTGTTCATCATTCTAAGAAGTCTTGTCTTAATCTCTAAAATTAAGATTAATTTTCTATGAACAGAGTATTACCAATGATAATAATTCTCAATATCAACAAAGTAAACAGATTCAAACTATTGTCAAGAAGTGTCAGAGCTTAAGCTATATTTTAAATTATTGTTTTTATTGAATAACAACTAGGTTGTTTAGTTTGATTTTATATTAATTCTCATACTTTTTGGCTTAATAATTAACACAATCAACACTCAATTCAATAACGGCTCTTTTCTTACTATCTATATGAAAATAATAGACTAAAGTCTAAAGAGTCGAGCTATTGTTCGTCATTTAACTTATTTACATAACTGGTTAATTATCAGCCAAAAAAGAGAGTATTAAAACCAAGTCAGTGCAATGCTGATTATCACGCCTGAGATGATCAACTGCATCAAACAAAAACCCATAATATCTTTAGCCTTCAATCCCGCTATCGCCAAAATAGGTAACGCCCAAAAAGGTTGGATCATATTGGTCCAAGCATCCCCCCAAGCAACCCCCATGGCCACTCGCGCAACATCTGCATTTAACAATTCAGCAGCAGGTAATACAACAGGTGCCTGTACAGCCCACTGACCCCCACCTGAAGGAACGAACATGTTGACAACTCCCGCGCTTAAAAAACTCCAAAAAGGCAAAGTTTCCGCATTAGCAATCGCCACAAATCCCTGCGAAATACTCACAGCTAATCCTGATTGAGTCATTATTGCCATAATCCCCGCATAAAAAGGAAACTGTATAATGATCCCACCACCACTTTTAACGGCTTCATTTAGACTATTAAGAAAGCTTCTTGGTGTTTTATGTAAAATAATGGCAAAAATAAGAAACAAGAAATTGATAATATTTAAGTTAATACTTCCCCCATTAAAAAAATAATACCCCAAATACATTAATCCGCAAAAACCCATTAAATGAGCCAGTACTCGGCTGTTTTCTAAACGCTCAGCAGGCCCAGTGGCATCAAATGTTTCATTTTCATCTTCTAAGAGTTTACTCTCATCAATATAAAAGCAGTCCTCAGCTTTAGGAAGCATCCAACGATTGACAAGGGGAATAACAATAAATAAAACCCCAACTAAGGCCAAATTGAAAGTCGAAAAAATGGTCTCACTAGTGCTTATCAAGCCAATAGAAGATTCAGAGAAATTGCCAGGAGTGGCAATCGTTAAGGGGATCGATCCGGATAATCCACCATGCCAAACCAAAAAGCCCGAATACACACTGGCGATCAATAATCGATAATCAACTTCCACCTTTCGAGCTATGGCTTTAGCCAATAAAGCTCCAACAACAAGCCCAAACCCCCAATTAATCCAACTCGCCAGTAATGAAACAAAAGTCACTAACAAAATGGCGTTAGAGGGACTATTGGCCAAAGCCGCAATATAATTGAGTCCTTTTTTAATCTGTGGACTGCTTGCCAAAATAAAGCCTACAATGAGCACAAACAACATCTGCATCGAAAACGTCAGTAATCCCCAAAAACCTTGTCCCCAATATTCAATCACCTCAAAAGGCGACTTTTGCTCAAAAAAAACTGCTGAAACCATCACAATCAAGCTAAGGACAAGAACAAAAATATAAGGATCTGGCAAATATCGATCCACGAGTTTGACCAGTGGCTTAGCCGCTTTAGTTAACATAGTTATCCCCAGTAAAAAATAAGCAATATTGACTGATTTACAATAAAGACAATATCATTTTTACTCAATACTGGTATTAAAAACAGTAAAAAACAATGAAATACTGAATTATGAAATATATACTTCCACTCAATGAAGTATTAGTAATAATTAACTAAAAAGACTTATACACAAGTCAAAAGAATCCGCTTAATAGACAAAATGAAACCGAGAATTTAAAAAAGGCGCTCGATGGCGCCCTATGAGTCAATGACTAGCCACTTAGGTATAAAACTTATTTTTGTTTCGCAAAATGCTCAGCAAACTTTGTTACTTGATCCCAATCAGTAAACTCAAAAGTACCTTTAATGTCAGTCGGTCCTTTTGTCATTTTCATAATAAGCCGAATCATAAAACGATCAAAAAAACCATATTTAGGATAATCTATCTTTCCCGCAAACACTCCTAATACTTGAGGCTTCCAAGAAGACAAGGTCAAAAACTTCAACATATAGGGATTCGTTGTTGGGCTATTTTTCTCTGGTTTTCTCGCCACAACATTCACACTAAAAAAACCGTTGATTTTGCTCGATAACAGTGCATTATTATCATGAATAAATTGATAAAGTTCTGCTCTGTGTTTTCCATAACGAATACTGGCACCAATCAAAATTTTATCATAATCATCCAATGATGCTGTTGTGGCTTCAGCAAGAGAGAGTAGAATCACCTCATCCCCCATATGCATATTAATCTCTTTTATTCTCTGGCAAATAGCCTGAGTTTGCCCATCGACACTAGAGTAAATAATAAGCGTTTGACTCATAAATCAACCTGTTTAATTTCGCCAAAATGTTGGCGTAAATAATACTAATAAAGTAAAAATTTCTAGACGCCCAAATAACATGGCAAGAATTAAAACCCATTTTGAACCATCATTAATACTGGCATAATTACTGGCCACCTCGCCCAGTCCAGGCCCTAAATTATTTAAACATGCTGCAGTCGCACTAAAAGCGGTCACATTGTCCAAACCAAAGCCCATCAAAATAAGCATACAAACCACAAATACCAACGCATAAGCTGAAAAGAACCCCCAAATGGCATCAATCACTCTATCTGGTAATGCTTTACCACTCAATTTAATGGAAAACAGTCCTCTTGGGTGCACTAAACGTTTTAGCTCTCGCGATCCTTGCAGCAAAAGTAAAACAATACGGATCACTTTTATGCCCCCCGCAGTGGATCCGCCACTGCCACCAATAAAGCTTGAAAAAATAAGCAATATGGGTAAAAAAAGCGGCCAAACATGAAAACTTTCTATACTAAAACCTGCAGTGGTTGAAATAGACACAGCCTGAAATATTGCATAATCCAGTGTCTGCTCCTTAGAATCATAAAGACCACTTTTTAATAAGGTGATAAAACTAATCGCCACAAGAAAGCATTGGATTAAAATCAGCGCTTTAAATTCCGCATCTTTAAAATAAACCCTTAGATCCATGCCTCGACGTGAAAAAGCGGCAAAGTGTAAGCTGAAATTTAAGGCCGCAATCAATAAAAACACTACGCAGGTCATGTTTACCGCTGTACTATTGAAATAGCCGATACTGGCATCATGAGTAGAAAATCCGCCAATAGCAATGGTTGAAAATGAATGGCAAATAGCATCAAACATATCCATACCAGCCAAACGATAGCATAAGGCGCAGGCAATAGTTAAAGACACATAAATATACCAAAGTGCTTTAGCTGTTTCAGCAATCCTTGGAGTCATTTTGGTGTCCTTCACTGGACCTGGCATCTCGGCTCGATACAGCTGCATTCCCCCCACCCCTAATACAGGTAAAATGGCCACAGCCAATACAATAATTCCCATCCCCCCTAACCATTGTAATAAGTGCCGATAAAATAAAATGGCTTTAGGGAGCACATCGAGCCCAACAATCACAGTTGCTCCTGTGGTCGTTAATGCTGAAAAGGATTCAAAAAAACTATCAGTAAAACTTAAATTAGGCTGACTGGTAAAAATAAAAGGCACAGCCCCTATAGAGCCCAGTACTACCCAAAACAAAACAACCAATAAAAACCCCTCGCGGGTCTTTAATTCTTTTTTAAAATGACGATTGGGATACCAGAGCACAAAGCCACAAATAAGACTTAACATAAAGGCTTTAATAAAGGCCATGCCTCCACCATCTTTATATATCAGAGCGATACAAGCTGAAGGCAGTAAAGACAGAGAAAAAAGTCCAATAAGCAAGCCCGTAATTCTTATAATTGTTCTATATTGCATTCATTTTACTTTTTTGTATTAGAGGTAAATGTGGCAATCAAATGACCTTGACTCATCAAAGCCAGATCACGATTTAACGCTTCTTCCTGTCCTTTTCCAATGGAAAAAGACACTTTTACTTTATCAGTAAATACCCTATCTTCAATAACCGCATCATATTGAACTAAATAATACTCAACATCCGTTAGTTGCGCATATTCACACTCTAAAAAACCAGGATAACGTAACTGCTTAAGCTTAGTTTCAAGTATTTTTAACCCTTGTTTAATACCTGAACTATAAGCTCTAACAAGTCCCCCTACACCTAATTTGGTTCCACCAAAATAACGCACAACAATCACGCCAATTTCGCCAATGTCACAACCTTGTAAATGAGCAAGCATAGGCCTTCCTGCGCTACCAGAAGGTTCCCCATCATCACTAAAACCTATGGATAAACTTGATGTTGGTTGGCCACACACAAAAGCATAGCAATAGTGGCTTGCATTAGGGTAGCGATGTTTAACCCTTTCTAATTGTATTTTCATCACTTGTGGATCTGAACAATGAAACAAAATAGAGATAAATCGACTATGCTTGATTTCTTCTTCTACGACACATTCACTCGCAGGAATTAAATAACACTCACTCACATTAATACCTTACTAAAAAGCCATTTTCACTTTTCAGCTAAAATGGTTAGGGGCTGTTGTTCTTTCGTGGTTAAATTATGTCCGAGATAAACGTGTTTTAATCACTGCGTAGTGAGTGCTGCCTAGTCTTCTAAGTCCCTTTCTTTAATAAGGAGGGCTACAACAAAGAGTAAAACACGTTTAGCTGGATCCTACGGACAGCGTTTGTGGCGCCTTTCTACAGCGTTATCGCTTATTCATGTAGAATAACTACACCCCATAAGCTCTGCCTTGTATAAAACCCCCACAAACTGCTGCAGAAATCATCACCAAAGATCAACAGCCCCTTGTATTTACCGTTTAACAATCATGTTAATTCAGCCCCGCCTGTCGGGTCATATTTTCATTATGTTCATCATGAACAATGATATTATCTTCTATACGTATACCACCAAAATTGCGCAATAGCGCCACAGCATCCCAGTTAATTTGCTGCTGACGATGATCATTTCTCAACTCAGATAACAAAGAGTCAATGATATACAAACCCGGTTCAATAGTCAGTACTTGATTAGCCGCTAACGTCCGCGTACAACGCAAAAAAGGATGTGCTTCAGGTGACGCAAGATACCTGCCATTCTCATCACTTAAAAAACCACCCATATCATGCACTTGAAGCCCTAACATATGACCGAGACCATGAGGGAAAAAGGCTCCCGTGATCCCCTGCTCAATCAGGCCTTGTTTATCACCAGAAACCAATTTAAAGTCCAATAACAATTGTGCAATCTGCTCATGACACGCTAAATGCAAATCCACATAACTGACATTAGGCGCCATCATATCAATAATAGCGCGTTGTAGAATATCCATCTGCATCACAAGTTCATCAAATTGATTCTTTTCAAAGGAATAAGTTCGAGTAATATCTGATGCATAACCGTGAAATTGAGCGCCTGCATCAATAAGAAAAGAGTGTCGGTGCTGCGGATTTTGGCGAGCAAGCCCTGTATAATGCAAAATCGCCGCATTTTCATTTAACGCAATAATATTACCATAAGGCATTTCATTTTCAGTCTGCCCTACGGCTGATAAATAAGCTTGCTGAATATCAAATTCACAAGCACCGTGATAAAACGCATTTTTTGCCGCTAAATGCCCTGTCACAGCAATACGATTAGCTTCACGCATGCATTCAAGTTCATATTCGGTTTTTATGGTACGATGAAAATGCAAATAATTCATAACAGCGCTGGGGTTACATGATGTCAACCCCACCTCTAATGCATATTCATGATGTTCGCCAATATAGCTCCAAGTACCAAGCTCTTTCGGCAAAAACGCCTTAACCGCATCTGTACTTGTCAGCACATGAATATCAAAATGTTCACACCAAAATGCATCGGGTAACTCAGCCACTTTGTGCCAAAAATCTACCGGACGATAAAATAATAATGTCGGCTTATCAGTACCATTCACCAACAGCCAACAATGAGGGTTATCAATAATAGGCAACCAGGCCTTAAAGTGTGGATTCACCTTAAAGGGATAATCCATATCATCTAAAAATTGACGCTGCGGGCGACCAGAATGAATAATCAACCCAGCCAGTCCCTCTCTTGAAACAATCTCTGCGACTCTTTGATTCAATATTTTTATATGTTCAGGGTAATGCTGAGCGAATACATTCATAATTGTTATCCTATTTTTATTAATACACACTTCATTCGATCCAGTGAGGTATTTAGTTAGACCCGTGACTAATGAATAAATATTTTTTCATCAGTTTAACACGTCACTCGACAATTACTTACAAACTCAAAAATAATGGCCTAATGAGATCCCTAGAAAAATGCACTTTACACTGCTAAAAATCAAACATACGTTTAAATTGGGTGTTGTATTTTTTTCTTTTTTTAAGCACACTGGAAGGAAGTGGTCAAATGATGGCCGAAGCTGCTGTGAGATAGAAGATCATTCCCAGTTTTAAATGAATCTAATATGCGGGAGTGGCTCTAAAGCAAAAAGGAAGCAAGCAATGATCTACCAAAGTCCTACAATTCAAGTTGAGTTACTTGAGGGTAATATCGCACACCTGTGCTTTGATGCACCAGGCTCGGTAAACAAGTTCGACAAAGAAACCCTCGAATCATTTGATGCTGCACTCGATAGCATCATGTCAAATTCAAACATTCAAGCATTGTATTTAAGTTCTGGTAAACAAACTTTTATCGTCGGTGCGGATATCACAGAGTTTCTCGGCTTATTCGCCCAAGATGATGCCCAAATTATGGCTTGGCTCGAAAAGACCAATGCGATTTTTAATAAATTGGAAGATCTCCCCTTTCCAACAATTTCTGCGATTAATGGCTTTGCATTAGGCGGAGGATGTGAAACCATTTTAGCCACTGATTTTCGTATCGCTGATACCAATGCCAAAATTGGTTTACCGGAAACCAAACTCGGACTCATTCCAGGATTTGGCGGCACAGTGCGACTTCCTCGCGTCATTGGCGCAGATAATGCGTTAGAATGGATCACAACAGGTAAAGAACATCGCCCAGACGCAGCGTTAAAAGTAGGAGTGGTTGATGCCGTCGTCGAGCCAGAACAATTAAAAGCAGCAGCATTACAAATGCTGCAAGATGCCTTAGCCGAAAAGCTTGACTGGCAAAACCGTCGTGCGAAAAAACAAGCGCCACTCAATCTGCCAAAATTAGAAGCCATCATGTCATTTACCACAGCCAAAGGCATGGTATTTAAAGTGGCAGGTAAACATTATCCAGCCCCGATGGCAGCAGTGAATGTGGTAGAGCAAGCCGCACAAAGCACTCGAGCAGACGCCTTAAAAGTGGAACACAAGGCCTTCTTATCACTGGCGAAAAGTGATGTTGCCAAAGCACTTATTGGTATTTTCTTAAATGACCAAGTTGTCAAAGGCAAAGCCAAAAAAGCCAGTAAACAAGCATCGACAATTAACCAAGCCGCCGTATTAGGTGCAGGCATCATGGGAGGCGGCATTGCTTATCAAAGTGCCAGTAAAGGCACGCCTATCATCATGAAAGATATTGCGCAGCCCGCATTAGATTTAGGCTTAAATGAAGCTTCTAAATTGCTCACAAGTCAAATTAAACGCGGCCGCAGTACACCTGAAAAAATGGCTAAGGTACTCAATAATATTACTCCAACTTTAGATTATGCCGCCATAAAAAATGTGGATGTGATTGTTGAAGCCGTTGTTGAGCATCCAAAAGTCAAAGCCACAGTACTGAGCGAGGTGGAACAAGAAGTCGGTGATGAAACTATCCTCACTTCTAATACATCAACCATTTCAATCAATTTACTGGCTAAAAGCCTTAAAAAACCTGAACGCTTCTGTGGCATGCATTTTTTCAACCCAGTGCATAAAATGCCTTTGGTTGAAGTCATTCGAGGTGAAAAGACATCCGAAGAAACCGTGGCTTCAGTTGTTGCCTATGCCAGTAAAATAGGTAAAACCCCAATCGTGGTCAATGATTGCCCAGGCTTTTTCGTTAATCGTGTGCTTTTCCCTTACTTTGCTGGATTTAATGGTCTGTTAGTTGACGGCGCCGACTTTAGCGCTATCGACAAAGTCATGGAAAAACAATTTGGTTGGCCAATGGGCCCTGCATATCTACTGGATGTGGTCGGCTTAGACACGGCACATCATGCTCAAGCCGTGATGGCTGAAGGTTTCCCTGATCGCATGGCCAAACCCAGTAAAGATGCCGTTGATGTCTTATTCAATAACGATCGATTAGGCCAGAAAAACACTAAAGGTTTTTATGCCTATTCACTGGATCGTCGCGGAAAACCCAAGAAAGATATCGACCCAAGCAGTTATGAATTACTCAACACTGCTTTTGGCGATACAAAAGCCTTTGAAAGCGATGAAATTATTGCCCGCACTATGATCCCAATGATCATTGAAACCGTACGTTGTTTAGAAGAAGGTATCATAGCTTCACCCGCTGAAGCAGATATGGGCCTCGTTTATGGTATTGGCTTCCCTCCATTTAGAGGAGGAGTATTCCGTTACCTTGATACTATGGGTGTCGCTAATTTTGTCGCACTCGCAGACAAATATGCTCACTTAGGTGGCCTTTATCAGGTAACAGACGCTATGCGTGAATTGGCAGCCAATAACGGTAGCTATTACCAAGCCTAATCAGTGGGAAGGAACAAAATAATGAAACAAGCCGTTATCGTAGATTGCATTCGTACTCCTATGGGCCGCTCAAAGGCGGGAGTATTTAGAAATGTACGCGCAGAAACCTTATCTGCAGAATTAATGAAAGCTCTACTGATCCGTAATCCACAGCTGGATCCCAATACCATTGAAGATGTGATCTGGGGTTGTGTGCAGCAAACATTAGAGCAAGGTTTTAACATTGCTCGCAACGCCTCGTTATTAGCTGGGATCCCAAAGCAAGCGGGAGCGGTCACCGTTAACCGTCTTTGTGGTTCGTCCATGGAAGCCATGCATCAAGCCGCACGCGCGATTATGACAGGCATGGGTGACACCTTTATTATTGGTGGTGTTGAGCATATGGGTCATGTACCTATGACTCATGGCGTTGATTTCCATCCAGGTCTTGCCAATAACGTGGCAAAAGCCTCAGGCATGATGGGCTTAACCGCTGAAATGCTAGGTAAAATGCACGGTATTAGCCGCCAAATGCAAGACGAATTCGCCGTACGTTCACACCAACGTGCTCATGCGGCAACCGTTGAAGGTCGCTTTGCAAATGAAATCCATGCCATCGAAGGCCATGATGCAACAGGTGCACTCATAAAAGTGCAGCATGATGAGGTGATCCGCCCCGAAACATCATTGGAATCATTATCAGGTTTACGCCCAGCCTTTGATCCCGTTAACGGGACTGTTACCGCAGGTAGTTCTTCGGCCTTATCTGATGGCGCCTCAGCTATGTTAGTCATGGAAGAGTCAAAAGCTCTTGCACTTGGGTTACCCATAAGAGCACGGATCCGCTCTATGGCGGTAGCAGGATGTGATGCTGCTATTATGGGTTATGGTCCTGTTCCTGCCACACAAAAAGCCTTAGCTCGCGCAGGTATCGCTATTGATGATTTGGATGTCATTGAGCTCAACGAAGCCTTTGCCGCACAGTCATTACCTTGCGTCAAAGATCTCGGTCTAATGGATATAGTCGATGATAAAATAAACCTTAACGGCGGCGCAATCGCTCTAGGTCATCCATTAGGCTGCTCTGGCGCGAGGATCTCAACCACCTTGATTAATCTCATGGAAAACAAAGATGCCACACTAGGCCTTGCCACTATGTGTATTGGTTTAGGTCAAGGTATTGCCACTGTATTTGAAAGAGTCTGATCCTACCAAATTTAGAAAAAATCAAAGCTGATCGATAAGATCAGCTTTTATACCCGTGATGCTTCAAGCTGCAGGATTCAGCTGGAATTAAAAGCCTTTTAGACAAGGCATTGAACATCGAGCCTAGTTATTCTAAGTCGGTGTTTAATAACACAGTATAAAAGGCTTTTAAACCTGCCCTTTGGGAGTGTGTAAAAGCACCGACTTCTACGTTGTATTATCTTAAAAGGCAATAAGCATTTCAGCAATAATACGCCTTGAATTAGGCACTTTTACGCACTCTGAAAACATGCATTTTGAAGTATCACGGGTACTGAGGGATCCCCACTTTTCTGGCTCATAAACAATGAATACTGATTGTGAAGTGAGCCAAGTT
>NZ_CANLZC010000048.1 GCF_947495455.1 uncultured Shewanella sp.
ATCTAATACACCGGATTATTTGCTCCCAGCATACCAAAATGTGACATCTCTAAATTGGGGAAATGTGACATTACTATATTGGATCTACATTAGTCCTTTGATGGCTTATAAAATAACCAAGATATTCGTGATTATTTGCCAGTAAACAATTGAAAATAAATCTAATGTTGAACTCAGCAGTTTCAAGTTAGAGAGTGGTTATCCTATTAATATTAGTTGGGTAGCCAAAGAGGGAGTAAAACCAAGAGTGGATATGTTTTATTTTAACGTGGTGAACATATTTGTTAATTAACGAATGGCGACTTTAGTCGAGTTGGTTAAACTGATTTAAAAACAGTTTATTAAGTATGAATGGTAAGTGTTATGTTGGCTCACAATATAAGAAAACATCTTTCAAAAGGAGATGATGAATAACGAATTAAATGCCACTTAGATTTTCAAAATCCCCAAAGTACTTAACCAAAGCAGTTGAGAGACTTGCTGTGCCATGCTCCTGAATCTATAGGGCAGATGGTGAAGCTTGATGCATTGATCCAAAAAATAATGTGTGGCGAGTGGATAGGTTCCAGCAAAGTATATTGCGATACTTTGGCATGGAAAAAACGACATGATAGAAAACGACATGATAGAAAACGAACAAATCGCTATAACGATTAATGCATAAAATGTATTTTCTGACATCATTGTCTTTTTTTAGAAGCCATAGACAGGTAAAACTGAAATACTTCGCTTTTTATTACAGTTAGAAAGTCACTAGGGGCTAATAATGTTGTCAGCAGTAATGAGTAAGCAAGTTGATTTTGATGACTTTGATGATTTTGCATCAGATTTAGAATTAGACACTTCAAGCAATAGGATCCAAGATACCAAAGGTTTTACTGATGGTATTATTGAGCAGCAAGATTTAGCGGCTGAATTTGAAAATCAAGCGAAAAAAAGCAGTATTGATGCGATTGAATATGTGGCAGCCAATTGTAATCCCAATCAAAATATTGGCATGGTCAAAAATGCGTTGAATTTCTTAATGGATTGGCAAGCGGCGTTAAATCGAAATTGTGTTTATTGTAGTAAAGCGGTTGAATTGAATTTGAATTCGCTGGTTAAAAACGATTTTGACACTTTTTTTGTTGTGAAGGAAACCAGTGAAGGGGCGTTAAGTCAAGACGTTAAGAATAAGCAGTCCTTTGGTGTGGCAAAAGAGGATGTGATGTCTACTGTATTATCGGACAAGGTGCAAGCGGGTAGCAGAGCCATTATTTATGTTCCGGTAAAAGATCAAGATTTTTCCCATGCGATGAATTTTATTCATCATGAAAAAGGCAGTATAGTGATAGATGGTCAGTTTGGTAAAGTGTACCATCTCAATGATGAAGCAGATAAAAAGCAATTTGATGAAAAGTATGGGACTTCAACGGATAAAGAAAGGCCTTGTACTTTATATGTAACGGGGGATGCGCCGGTTTTTGATGCTGTGAATATCGATGATGAATGGCAAGTTGTTGCACCGATCAACAATATGATATAAATGCCTGTTTTTTATTGATTGTTTTTTGTAAAAGGTTGCAAGCTTTTGCAACCTTTTACAAGAGCTAGGGGATTATGGTGATTGAACGTCCCGCCACCAAGGGTGAGTTTGGGGTAAATCATTGACTGTTAATACTTGCCCCATAATGGGAGTGAGTATAGGGATGTCCGCTTTTTCTGCAAGCGTGGTGATACGCTCAAAGGGTTCATACCAAGGGTGAAAGGCAAGATTAAAGGTGCCATTATGTATTGGCAGTAACGCGGCACCTTTGAGATCAATATGGGCCTGCAAGCTTTGTTCCGGTGTCATGTGATTATTGGGCCATTGTTGATCATAAGCGCCGACTTCAATTAATGTCATATCAAAGGGGCCGTAATGGTCACCTATGCGCTTAAAACCATCGAAATAACCGGAATCACCACTAAAAAAAAGCCTTGTTTTGGGTGAGGAGATCACATAAGAGGCCCACAATGACTTATTTTTATCAAATAAGCCTCGTCCTGAAAAATGTTGTGCTGGGGTCGCAGTGATCTCTAAACCATTTAGCTTAACCGATTGCCACCAATCTAAGGTCACTATTTTTTGACGAGGAACTTGCCACTGGCTTAATGTTTGATTAACTCCAATGGGGACAACAAACAGGGGAGTTTTATGGATTAATGCTTTAATACTGGCTTTATCTAAATGATCGTAATGGTTATGTGAAATGAGTATTCCATCCAGTGGAGGAAGCAGATCTAGTGTGATAGGTGGTTGATGAAAGCGTTTGGGGCCGATAAAGCTCAAAGGGGATGCTCTGTCGCTAAATACAGGATCAATTAGCCATTTTTGACCATTGAGTTGTATGAAAATACTAGAATGGCCTAAGCGTATCACAGTATCAGTCTGTAATTGGTTAAGCTGGTTTGTGCTGAGTGAATGGATGGGAATAGGATGAGTTGGAGTGCTATGTTTTTTACTTTGAGTGACAAAACGAAATAACACGGAATAAATAGATGCACTTTTAGCGAGGGTTTTATCTGTATTGCTAAAGCTTCCATCGAGATTATGATGTGTGTTTTCATAAAAAACAGTTTGCGTGATGGCCTGAGTCTCAGTACTGAGTGTTTTTGTGTTGGAAGCGTGTGGCATAAGCTGATTTGTCCCTTTGCTCAACAGAAAATGGCTATAGGCGATAGTGGCGAGAGTGATGACAGCGATAATAGTGGCAATATAAATGAAAATTTTTAATATCATACTCTTAATATCATACTCTTAATATCATACTAATTAGTGTGCTGCCATTGATCTGATGCCTGTGCAGTCTTACTTAAGTTCTGTTTATTCTTTGAGTATAGTAAAAATGTTGAAGTACCCAAGACATCTAAAGTGATTGACTAAAAATAATGTCTTATTATTTTGTCATACTTTGGTAGCATTGGTTTAATGACTTTAAAACAGTACCTTAGATAATTAGATAAGGTTATTATGTGTCTTCTTGAGTCATGCCAACTTTTGTTCAGAACTTTTTATTCAGAGCTTTTTATTCAGAGCGAGAAAGTTAATCTGGTTGGCATGTTAGTAAAAAAAAGCGCGAGTTTAAGGGAATAAATCAATCATGTTTATGGCGTCTATCATGACACGCTGTCCTCATTGTCAGAATATCGCTAACCCATTTCGTTTTATGCTGATGACGAAATGGAGGCCTTATTTATGCGCAAAATGTGGCAAGCAGTCTGCATTTTCAATGAAAGCCAATAAGATCATATCGCTCTTGAGTGTTATCGCTGGTATGGCTGCGGGCTTAGGTTATTTCGAATTTATCTCCTTTTTGGGGCAAGATGAGCAAGCTTGGTATATTGAACTTGCCACATTCATATTGGTATTTGTCGCCATAATGACACTGGTAAAAGGGCTTTTTCTCAAGTTACGCCCCATATAACAGAGTAGCTAAATTTATATTGATGACTCTATTATTAAATTTATATACATAAAAACGGAGAAAAGTATAATCACTTCACATTGTGTTGTATTAAGAGTGTATTGCTATGTCGCCTAATCCGTTAGATATGATGACGTTTCTTGAAGTCGCCGAGGCACAAAGTTTTACTGCTGCGGCTGAAAAGCTAGGACGGACGACCTCGGCAGTCAGTCAAGCTGTAAACCGATTGGAGAAAGATCTTAATTGTCGCTTGTTTTATCGAACGACTCGCTCTTTGTCATTAACGGATGCAGGCGTGCATGCCATTTCGTATTGTCGTCAAATGCAAGATGTTTATCAGTCAGCAAAAACTAAGCTGCAAAATATTGAAAGTGAGCCTTCTGGATTATTTTCTATCACAGCTCCACATATTTTGAGTCGATCGCTCATTGTACCGACGTTAACACGCTATTGTGACATTTATCCCGATTTATCAATAAAATTGGTAACGGATGATAATCCCATCGACATTGTAGAAAAGCAGATTGATCTTTCAATCAGAATAGGAGAACCCAGTAGCGCCTCTGCTCGAATGACCAAAGTGGGCGTGTTGACAAAAGGCTTATATGCCAGCAGGGATTATGTTACTGGCAAAGGTGGCATACCAATATCATTTTCTCAGCTTGAAAATTGGGATCATATTGCCAGTGGCTGGCAAGGTTCTCCGATTATTTATACTGGGCCCGGTAAAGACAGGATAAAAATCACGCCAAGATACACTTGTAATACAGTATATGACGTTTTAAGTTTTACCGTATCCGGTGCTGGTGTCGGTTTGCTGCCTGATGTGGCAGCCAGAGAGCATCTTCATCAAGGCGCTTTACATAAATTATGTGATTTATTTCCTGTGCCTGTTTATGCGGTTCATCAATATGAACGAAGAGCACCTTTAAAAGTCAAAAACTTTGTTTCGATGCTCAAAGCCGAATTTAAAACTAGGCTTGATTAATGATCACTACTAAGAAAGTTTATGATTGCATTGTTAGAACCCGCTAAATACCTCATCATACGGTAATGGTTTGTTTGAGGCAGTATAAGCAGATGATTCTCTTTTCCATCATCAGCTAACTGCTTTGAGTAACATGATGATTGGCGAATAAACTCTGCCGTTTCATCTTTTCCAACGCAGATCAGAATACGGCTGCTGAGTATTAAATGAGCGTAGATGGGGCTGAGCGTCTTGACATCCTCATTCGATATTTGCAAATCTGTGTTTAAATAAGAATACTTCATAGGCCCCAAATCATATAAGCCACTTAGCAATAACGTTTTCTCAATAGAAAAAGAGTGGTGATTGAATCTATCTTGTTCAAGAATTTTGCACGCAAGAAATGCCCCGACAGAATGGCCACATAAAGTGATTTGATTAATGTTGCCATTCCATTGACTGATATTGGTCAAGATCCAAGAAAACGCCTTGAAGACTTGTTGTATGATTTCCAAGATGGTGACTTTAGGGGCGAGATCATAATTTAGCAGTACTGTCGTGTAGCCTTTTTTGACTAAATTGGCGGCGATAAAGCGATAGTCTTTTTTATCGAGTGCTTTAAAATAGCCACCATGTATGAAGACAAAAACAGGGGCGTTGGCAGACGGTGCAGCAAAAATATCCAATTTTTGCCCTCTTGTGTTTCCGTAAGGAACATCAAGATCGCATTGCAGGTGCTTGCATGTGATATAGCTCTGTAAGCGATTAATGGCTAAATAATAAGGGCGAGAGCGATAAATTTTCTTTAGATCAAATTGCTCATCATAATTTTGCTTCATGTGAATGTCTTCTTTTATCGTTCTTCTTTTATAGTCGCTTCAAAATATACTGGAATAACTCATCATTGGTATCGATTAAAGACTCTATCATGCTGACATGATCTTTGCCGTCCAGAACTTTCATTCGACATTGTTCATTTTGCTTAATGAGTCGTTGTTGGTATTCCTTGGTTTGTCGAAAAAATTCGGCGGTATCATATTCCGGTAGCACTAAATAGAGGGGAGGAAGATCCCTATCATCAGATGCTTTTGAATGCAGCAAGGGGCTGACCGATTGCGCTTGTTCTTGAGTCATGCCTATTTCATCATTGATGTAACTATTCACTAATTCCGTTAAATCAAACAGCCCTGCAAGAGAAAATGCGCTAGAGAGTAAATTAACCACTGCTTTAGAAACACCATATTGGCTTTGCCAATCAATATTTCGCAGTAAGCTGACGAGTTGCCCGCCTGCGGAGTGGCCTACTAGGACGATTTTTTTCGCCCCCTTTTTTTCTGCTTCTTTAAATATTTCAAGCATGGCATATTCAAGCTGTTTGGCTATGGATCCCATAGGATCGTCATTAGTCCAATTTTGTGCCAAAGTGTAGGCTGGAATATACACGGCAGCACCAGCATGATTAAAGGGCTTGGCAATGTACGAGAACATGTCTTTTGAAAACCACTGCCACCAGCCACCATGAATATAAACAATGATGGTGGCGTTATTGGGAATGTGATTGGGCCTGAAAACGTCAATATTTTCTTTCATTCCACGATAGGAATAGGGGATAGAATATAACTCATTATCCTTTAGGCTTTCCTTGTATGCTTTGCTGTGACTTTCGCAAAATGTGATATGAGCGGGAATACATTCATTCGGTGTGATACGAGGTGTCCAAAGGGTGGGGTTAAGTTGATAGTCGAGCATTGCTTGCTTATGTTCAATCATGATTTATTCTCCTAGTGCATTATTTTTAGATGGCACATTCAGGTCAGGCCAACTCAAAGTGTTGAGCTATTTTATGATGAGGCACTAGAGTGAAAAACCCATTTTGTTTAAAATAATTATTAAGATATACTTAATAATGTTGGTCATTCATTTCAGTCTATTGATTGGCATAATAAAGTAGTGGGTATACTTTTTTGAGGCTCAAAAAGTCAAACTCTGAAAGCGTGAATGAATTCGTTGCTACTGCTTATCGCTAATCATTTTACGAGGCAGATGAGCTTTAAAGAATAAAATGGTATTTTAATCAGAACTATCTTACATAAATCACCTAGGCTCTCGACATAATCAGCTACACTTAAAACAGAATAAAACCACTTTATAAAGACTGTTATTTCATGAAAAAATACTTGTTTTTTATGTTATGCATGACTAGCTTTTATTCAACAGGAAAACCATGTGATATGCCTAAGACATTAGATGGCTTACAGTTTTTATTTTCTTTTAGTGAGGAGTTTGGTCATTTCGATCCCGATCCAATGGATCTCATTAGAACTAATTTCAAAAAGCATACCTTTGAAATAGAAAGTATTAAAAATGATTACCAATTTATAGGGGAATATTATTATATTCACTTAGGGAAAGGTCTGGCTAAGCTAACGGCAAGACAAATACTCGGTAATGAAATCATCCGTTACAGCATTGCTTTTTCATGTAATAGCAATGGCTCAGGTTTTTATATTTATAGTCAGATGATTGGTCCTAGGCCTCCTAATATTAAACAAAATATAGGCAGTTATGTGATCCTGAATCTTTAAAAAATAAGGGTTAATGAAAATCAATAAACTATACTCAAATCAACACATTTGTTCATAGATGTATTCATTATAGGGTTATTAAGTGATAACGATGATAAATAAAACCCCCTTTACTGTAATCGGTATACTGTTATGAAGAAATTAGTATTTATATTTTTTTTGTACCTGATTAAACTCGATTTCAGTTACGCAAGTGACTGTCAATTGCCGAAAAAATTGGATGATCTTGTGATGTTACTGCGTGTAGACGGTATTTACACACCAACTAACCCTTTAGCTGATACCGTGCATCAATATAAATTCCATTCTGATAACAACACCTTTATGGTCACTATTCTTAACACTAAAGAAGTTTTTTCAGGTGTTTATGAATATGAATACTTTGATCCCCAACTTACTCGCATTAATTTTACTTATGGTAAGGCACAAACACTCACCATATATTCCATCAGCCTTGTTTGTGAAACCCAACGGGTTGGATATTTTATTTTTAGCCAATCACAAGGTGCGATAAAACCTAATGTCAGGCAGAATACTGGAGTTTATGTGATTGAATAATCACAATGGATAACACGGATGAAAAAATATAACGCTATATATTGGCTCTTTTTAAGTCATACATTATTGACATTGCCTGCTTATGCCGGTATTCAACACTGTGATTTTCCTGATAATTTAACTAATATACGCATTATATTGCAAATTAATAGTATGCATAATTCCACAACGGCTGAAACCAGTTATTTAAGATCACTGACTTTTACTGAAACACATATTCAAGATATGAATATGACAACAGGTAAAACCAATCAGGGAACTTATCAATATGTTAAGCTGGCTAAAGGCATAGGTTTAATTTCTGTCATATTAACTCAGGGGCCAGAGCAAGCTATTTATAAAGACTTATTCGTTTGTAAAACAAGTTTGGAAGGTAAATTTATTTTTAGTCAACGCAAAGGCACTATCAAACCTGATTTAAGACAGGATATTGGCTCTTATGTTATACAGTCTCCTTTTCCAGAGGAATAGTTTAAAATGACAATATTCATCAAAAATAGGCCATTCTTTTTTAGTCACATTTTAGTTTTTTTAGGCTCTTTTATGACTTTTTATTCAGCTGCACAAGATTGTACAGTACCGAATACACTAATCAACTCACGAATTTTATTAGAAATTGATGGTCAATATACACTCTTAAATCCACACGCAGGACATTTACAAGTATTTAGCTTTACCCGCTCAACACTCAGCGTTACCATACTAGAAACAGCAGAGACATATTCTGGACCCTATCAATATCAGGTTCTTTCACCTGAAGTAGGGCTCATTAGTAGCACAATAAAACAAAAAGAAACGGTATTTTCAGATTTCAATCTAGTGTTTATATGTTTGGAAGATGGTTTAGGTCACTATATTTACAGTCAGGATAAAGGAGTGACTAAACCTGATATTAGACAAAATACAGGTAATTTCTTTATTTTTTCTAATGAATGATAAGAGGGTGAGTCCTTGTTTTAGGTACTCGTTTTAGTGAAGTGAGTTTAATACGCTATTTCTGCTTTTGATATAGCTGATAATTGTTAGTGATATATCTGCTAAGGTACGGTTTATGACATTTCTTCATTATTCAGTTTTTTATCTTCCCATTATTTTATGTCTTTAAATACCAGTCAGTTACTTTTGTGTATGCAGCCTAGAATATAAAATACATCATTCGATGTGAAGTTGCTCTTTAACTGAGCTCAAACTGAACTAAAGCTGACCAAAATTTAAATAATAGGTTGATTATAAAAATCTTTTTTATGTAAATTTTTAGCACACAACTTTGAAAATTTAAAACTTTTGTTACTATAAGGCGCATTTTGATTAACAGTAGTGGGATGGCCGTATGCGTTATGGGTTGGTGGGGTTATTTTGTTTGAGTATGATCGCTGGCTGTAATAGTGATGAAGGAGCGAGTGGTAATCAAATCTCTAATGAAGTTGATGATAATAGTGGAAATAATGGAGGCGCCGATGCTTACGTCGGCGAAGACAGTGGCGCAGATGTCAACTATAACCAAATGAGCTGCACTGATGATCTGAAAACCGTGTTGGCTTTGATTAACGAAAAACGTAAACAGGCACAAATGTGTGGCAATGAACTTTATGGTCCAGTGGATGAATTAACTTGGAGTGGGTTATTAACATCTGCTGCTCAATCGCACTCAAATAATATGGCCAATTATGACTTTTTCAGCCATACGGGACTTGATGGAAGCACCATTGGGACTCGAGTGACAGATCAAGGCTACACTTGGTCTTATGTGGCAGAAAATATTGCTGCAGGCCAGAGCACGGTAGAGTCTGTTGTGAATGGGTGGATGGCCAGTGCTGGGCATTGCAAGAATATTATGAGTGAAAATGTGACGGAAATGGGTTTAGCCTGTAGTGCCAATAGCGATGCGAGTTACCATTATTATTGGACACAAGTTTTTGCTAAAGCGCGTTAATGATGAATTGTGTAAGCTGTTAAGATAAAAGAGAATGTATTTTGTATTTGGGCCGTTGGTTTTTTGCGTTAGTTAAAAGACAAGACTTTCTAATATTGACTGTGGTGATGTAGATTTGGAGAAGCTTACAGGAGGTGAGTGAATGAAAATAAGAATGTCCATAGTGCTCATTGTGACACATTTATTCGTGGGAGGTGTTGGTTTTTTAGTGGGAATTTATGCATTGCCTATTCTAACGGCGCCTACTGCTCCTGCTGCCGAAGAGCTTGCTGTTATTTCCGCTAACGCGCAATACAGGACTGAGTTTAAAAAAAACCTTAAGGGCAGTGATTTACTTCATTGGGGGGAAGGACAGGTTTTTCTTAGTCCATCATTTATTACCTTAAAGGGGACACTTGCTCCAGGGCCCAACTATATGCTTTATCTTTCACCTACATTTGTTGAAACGGAAGACGACTTTAATCGCTTGAAGGCCAGAATGATAAGTGTGGGGGATGTTCGAACCTTTAATAACTTTGTAGTGAAAGTACCACCTAATATTGACTTGTCTCAATATAATAGTCTTATTATTTGGTGTGAGGCGTTTGGCGAGTTTATTACCTCAGCAAAATACCGTTGATCATGTTTATGCTATAGCTGAATGCTTAAACTTCCACTTTGACTGAGGCAAATTAACAGCCATTGTAAATCTTGCTGTTCCAATAATAAATCGCTACCTACATTCTAATGTGGTTAAAATGCGAATAGATGAACATCTGCTTAACCTTGCTAACTTGCCATTTAAATGGCACTCATTTTTCTTTTGTCTTAGTCTTAATCTTAGTCCTTTGTCATCGATTTTTTATCTCGTTTTAGATCCCTTTATGACGGTGTCGAATTTCTTCAATAAATACTGATCCGCTAAGTTTATATTAAAGCATTAGGCAATCTTGAAGAAGGAAGCGTAACATGGGTCAAAGAATAAATTATTTTACGGCTGCGCCAAAAGCGATGGAAGTATTATTGGCACAGGAGGAATATCTTGGTCAAGCATTTAAAGATAAAGTGGCCCTTTGGGAACTGGTGAAGTTGAGAGTCTCTCAAATTAATCAATGTGCTTACTGTATTGAGATGCATAGCAAAGATGCACTGAGTCAAGGAGAAAGTGTAGAGCGACTTTATGGATTAACAGCTTGGCGAGAGATGCCGTTTTATTCTGATTTAGAGAAAAGTGCGTTAGGCTGGGCAGAGTTGATTATTTCAGACTCGCCTGTGAGCGATGGCCAATATCAAAATGCTTTGAGCGTATTGGGGGAACAAGGTTTAGTTGATTTGACTATTGCCGTGAATGCGATAAATAGTTGGAATCGTATTGGTAAGGTATTTATACCCGATGTGGGTGTTTATCAGCCCAGTTGATTCGAGCGAGCTAGTATTAGTGAATTCAACCCAGCATTAGCGCAATAATATCAAAAAATGGAGCATTTATCCCGTGAAACCGGAACTTGATTTTACACTTTTTAAACCTAAAGGGTGCTTGGCTGATGAAGTTCAAGCGCTATGGACAGCTAAGGCTTCATTAGACAATATTAAACCTGTTCATCGGTGGCTTAATTGCGATGCTTGTAGTGGCATTGTTTTTCATTTTAATGGTGAGATCAGGCTAAATAAGACTGTTTTCACGCCCGGTGTATTATTACTGCCTGTGAGTAAACAAGCGCAATGCATTGCTTTGTCACCTGGGGCTAAATTGATGGGAATACGCTTTCATCCAGCGGTGAGCTTTGCTCTATTGGGCGCTTTGTATCAGCAGCCGACCTATTTAACTTTTAATTGTGAAGATAGCATGATTGTTGATCTTTATGAGTTGTACGAGCGGCTGGCAAAAAGAGTGGGGCAATATGCGCAAATTGCGGCTTTGTACCGCTGGCTACTCAAAATCATTGAATCTAAACATGTGCTCCCCGATCCACTGAAACACGCGTTAAAGGCGATAGATAAGAATGTGGCACTGGGAATGCTGGCTCAATATGTCCCTCTGAGCCTAAGGCAAACTGAGCGGCAATTTCAAAAATGGATGAGTATGACGCCTAAGTATTATCAAAGAATATTAAGAGTGAACAAGACGATGCATTATCTTAAAAATACCTCTAGTGCATCACTTGCCCATGTGGCAATGGATCAGGGTTTTACCGATCAAGCGCATATGACGCGAGAGTTTACGCAAATTGCTAACGTGACACCAAGGGAATATTGCAAGCGAGCAAGGCTTGCAGGGTGACGTTTAAGTGAAATAACTGAAGAAGAGAATAATGAACCTAATAAAACGAATATTCATCATGATAGCCATGATGTTAGTCATAAAGGAGGTTATGGCAGAGGAAGTCATGATTAGTCAGGATTTGACCTTGTATTATGAGAAGACCGGAGGTGGCAATACCACTATTATTTTTATTCCTGGTTGGATGATGTCAACAGCGGTTTTTCAGCGTCAACTTGCCCACTTTAAAGGATCGACTCGGTACCAAGCACTGACTTACGATCCACGAGGTCAAGGAAAGTCATCTAAACCCGTTGAAGGTCATACTTATCAGCAACATGCGCGAGATTTAGCGCAGTTAATTGAAAAACTTGGCTTGAATAATATTATTTTGGCTGGGTGGTCATACGGTGTGACAGAGCAATTAGCCTATATAAACCAGTTTGGTGTTGAAAAACTTAAAGCCATGATCATGATAGATACAGGGCCTGCTATTGCAGGTCAATCATATGATGAATGGGTGTGGTATTTAAAAGATGATGCCGATGGTTATTCACGTTCATTTACGGAAGGGATCATTGAAAATAGGAAGCGTGTGATCAGAGAGTTTAGCCAATGGATGTTGGAAAGTCCCACAGCTGAAAACCTAGCTTGGCTATCGAATATCGCTCGGCAAACATCAAGTAGTGTCGCTGCGATCACCAATGCAACGGGTTTTTATCAAGATTACAGTGACGATCTTAAGGCTTTAGAGGGTAAAGTGCCGCTACTATATGTTGTGCGCAGTGAAAATAAAGCGGTCGCCAATCGATGGATCAAAGCTAACACGCCGTCTGCCACTGCTGTGTATATGGGGAAACATATGATGTTTTGGGAACGTTCTAAACGTTTTAATCGGGTGGTGGATGATTTTTTGTTTACTCTTGAACATTGACTTTTTTGACAAGGCTGATTTGATGATGTCTTTACAAGTGAGAGTCATTATCATCTAGAGCTTGTGATATTTTTCGGTGGTGGACAGTGGGGCACGGTTGATTGTTCTGTGTAGGTTATCAATAGCTGACTGAACCTTTTGTTTAAGCGTATTGTATCTTTACACGCTATAGTGTGATTGAGGAGACATGAGGACTACTTTATGCCATTTAGTCATAGTGAAAGAGCAAAAGTTGTTTTGTTATGCATTACTGGCGGGTTACTTGAGTTTTTTGATTTTGTTATTTTTGCATTATTAGCCACGCAAATTTCGCAAGTGTTTTTCCTTCTGAAAATAATATTACAGCATTATTGGCAACGTTTACAACGTTTGCAGTGGGTTATCTTGCTCGCCCTTTAGCTGGCATTGTGTTTGGCCATTTTGGTGATAAATATGGTCGAAAAATCACTTTTACTTATTCTATTTTAATCATGGCAATGAGTACTTTTGCCATTGGGCTATTGCCGAGTGATGAAAGTATTGGTGCCTTTGCTGCGGTTTTATTAATCCTGTTTCGAATTTTGCAAGGTTTATGTATCGGAGGGGAAATTCCCGGTGCAATTACCTATATCAGTGAGTTTTGGCCTCAATATAAGAGTTTTTCCAATAGTGTGGTGTTTTTCTTCTTACTGAATGGGACTGGTGTGGGGTTTGCCTTTATGGCACTCCTCACACATTATTCTACTAATGAACAGCTTATTGATTGGGGTTGGCGTTTGCCTTTCTTATTAGGAGGCGTGTTTGGTTTAATAGCGTATAAATTACGTCAACAGTTAGTTGAGTTACCTAGCTTTAGTGCATATTTGTCAGCAGAACATAAATTACCTATCTTTTTTGTTTTTAAAAAACAGATACGCGCTTTAACTTTTTCTTGTATTTTAACCGCTTTTGGTTCAATGCCTTTAGTGATGTTTTTTATTTTTTTGCCTTCGTACTTAACTAAAATAATCAAGCATGATATTGCTGACATCGATCTTAAAAATTCATTGGCCATTTTATTTGCGAGTTGTGTTTGTGTATTGATTGGTTTTGTTTCAGATCATTATCAAGTTAAACGGAAGAAGCTACTGTATGCTTATATTTTTTCAACGTTAATATTGGCCGTGCCTATTTTTTGGATTTATAACCATCATATGAATTGGTCTTTTATTGCTTTGTTTTTTAGTGCCATTATTTTAGCGTTAAATTGGGCCACGATACCTGGGATCCTCGCTTCGTTATTTTCATCTAAGGTACGTTATTCAGCCATTGGTTTTTCTTATAGTGTGGGAATTGGTATTGTCAGTGGGATCACCCCTGTGTTATTGGTGGCAGGCATGAATGTCACGCATAATACCATGCTTCCAGCCTATGTATTATGCATTGCGGCATTAAGTTGTCTGGCTGCCATGGTGTTACTCAAACCAGCCATTAATGATTAAAACCCCTTAGGGCTAATTGGGTGTTTGTTGTTTTTTTATTGTTGTGGGAGTGAGCCTTTCATTATGAAGGCTTCACGCTTTGTACTTATATGAACGGGGATGCATAAAGCATAATGAGAGGATGATATCCTCTCATTATTGAAAACGTCATGCTGTGACGTGAGCGGTTTTAAGGGGTGACTTCGATAAATTCTAGGCATTCAGGGCATTCAAACAGATCATGTTTAACTCTTTGTTCACAATCGTGAGCGGTACATTTCATGAAAACAGCCTTACTTTTTCGAATAAAGCATGAAGGGCAAGGAAAGCCACCCTCATGGTATAGAGCCTTATAATCATTAACCGTGTTTTTGTCGATTGAGATCCCTGAATTTTCCATCGATTCTTTTTCACTGTGTAAGTTTTCTTTAAATTCCTTATACATATTAGCTCCACGTAAATGGCACATTAACCCAGAAATAATAAGTATAGGTGAGGATGATAAGAATATAGCAGTTTCATATGAGTCAAATAGAGCGGCCTTTCAGCTGGTTAGGCTTTTTTACTCTTTTGTACATGCTTCTATTGGTCACATTTTTAATTAGCCGCCGTTCATATCGCTTACTTGCATTAACCCATACTCAGTAATACTACTGTTTTTATATACAGTTGTTTTATGCTTGTTAGTGTTGAATGACTTTTGTGCTTTTTTATTGAGTTCTAGCGGCTGAAAATTTTCACATTTAAGATATAAATGTTTATAAACAAGGTATTATCAATTTATCACTTTTGATCTTCACTCTTCACATTGTTTATTAGGTAATGTGTCTAGTAGGGAATGGGTAAGGTGTTATAGTGGTAAAAAGACGGGAACACATAAATACTGTTTATTTATACAGTGTGTTGCGCTGAACTTGATATTAAGCACTTTATATTCAACATGGGCTGACTTTACTCTTCTCTTTTCATAAAAATCAGCATATTTCCATTAATCCGCCTAAGCTTATGCTTAATATAACAATGACGTGTTAAGGAAAAACCATGCCTTTACTGGGGAGAGATACGATAAAGCAAGTGTTATTGCTAGGAGTGGGGATAGTGACTTTGTTGTTGTCAGCTTGTCATAAGCAAGAGACTAAGCCTGCGGCGCCGATTATTCGTCCTGTTAAATTATTTACGGTAAAAATGAGTGAGGCGGGAGCTATTCGCCACTTTCCTGGGCGTGTTGAAGCTTCACAGCAAGCGGAACTGGCTTTTAGGATCAGTGGCACGTTAACAGACATTGCCGTTAAAGAAGGCGATATTGTTGAAAAAAATCAAGTGTTAGCAAAGTTAGATGACACAGATTTCAAAATTAGCGTACAAGAGAAACAAGCGAGTTATGATAAAACGCGGCGTAATTTTCAGCGAGCAAAAGAACTGATTGTCTCGGGTTATATTTCTAAAATGGATTATGATCGCATGGAGGCTGACGCCAAAAAAGATAAAGCTGCACTTGCGAATGCAAAGCAGCAGTTAGATTATACTCAATTAAGAGCGCCTTTTTCTGGACAAATAGCGCGTCGATTTGTTGATAATTTCGAGGAAGTCGCGGCTAAGCAGGCGATTTTTGCTTTGCAAGGCGTGAATAGTCTTGATGTGGTTATTAATATTCCTGAATCGATTGTACGAAGTTTGAGGGCCAGCGAAGTCGAAGATAGAAAGCGATATATTGCCGTTTATGCAGAGTTTGATGGGCAAAAAGCGCATCGCTTTCCATTGCAGATCAAAGAAATTGCCACAAAAGCGGATCCTGATACGCAAACGTTTCAGGTGCGTTTTACTATGCCTTCTCCCAAGGCCTTCACAGTATTACCGGGAATGACGGTGAATGTGGTAATAGATTTTTCCAAATTTACTAAAGCCGATCCGGTGTTCTGGTTGCCAGTTTCAGCGGTTGTGGCCGATCCGGTATTAGGATCACGAGTGTGGGTCTTGGATCCTGATACTATGACGGTATCCCCTCAGTCAGTGACGATTGGCCGAATGCGGCACAATGAAATACAAGTGACACAAGGGTTAGTCGGCAATGAAGAGGTGGTTGCTGTTGGGGCAACGTATTTAGCTAAGGGAATGAAGGTCTCACGGATGGCGCAATCGGAGCAAGCTGTGCCTCGTCAAGAAAATAGGCCGCTTCAGACTGGCCAAGGAGAATAACGGATGAACATTGGCAAGTATTCAGTCAATAATAAAGTGATTTCTTGGTTGTTGATCTTAATATTGCTGGTGGGCGGCATGCTGGCTTTCAATAAAATGGGCCGATTAGAAGATCCTGAATTCACCATTAAGCTAGCAAAAGTCATCACCTTGTATCCCGGTGCGACGGCACAAGAAGTTCAAGATGAAGTGACTTATTACATTGAAGATGCCATTCAGAAATTGCCTCAAGTTAAGTGGATTAAAATGTCGGTGTCTCGCCCAGGGCTTTCAGACATTACGATAGAATTTAAAGATAAATTTAGGCAAAAAGATTTCCCTAATATTTTTGATGAACTGCGCCGTAAAATTGCTGATGTGACGCCGTCTTTGCCTGCAGGCGCTCATGCGCCAACGGTGATTGATGACTTTGGTGATGTTTATGGAGTGTACGGTATTTTAACGGGAGCAGGTTACTCATGGCGGGATCTCTTTGATACGGCGGATAATGTTAAAAAACACATGGTGCAAGTGCCAGGTGTGAGGAAAATAGTGATTGATGGTGAACAAAAAGAAGTGGTGTATGTGACCATTTCACGTTCACATTTAGCAGAGTTGGGTATTTCATTGCAACATATTGCCAGTATTTTAGCGTCACAAAATGAAGTGATCGATGCGGGCAGTATTCGTGTCGGGAATGATTACTTGCGGATCAGCCCCACGGGGACGTTTCAATCGGTGCAATCCATCGGTGATGTGCTGATCAGCGCTAAAAATAAAAAACTGCTCTATCTTAAAGATATCGCCAACATTACCCGTTCTTATAATGATGTGCCTAATAAACTTTACTATGTGAATGGAGAGCCGGGGTTAGCCATTGGCGTGTCTATGCTTCCGGGGGAAAATGTTGTTGAGGTGGGTAAACGGTTAAGTCAGCGTTTTGCGGAGCTACAATCTATTATTCCAATTGGAATGTCTTTTAAGCTTATTTATAACCAACCTCAGGAAGTGGATAAGTCGGTGAGCGGTTTTATTGTGAGTGTTGGGCAAGCAGTGGCGATTGTGATTGTGGTCTTGTTACTGTTTATGGGGTTAAGGGTGGGCTTGATTATTGGCAGTGTGTTATTGATCACCGTTGCAGGCACATTGTTTTTCATGAATTTATTTTCGATTGATTTACAACGTATTTCCTTAGGGGCATTAGTGATCGCCTTAGGGATGCTGGTGGATAATGCCATTGTGGTGGCCGAAGGCATGATGGTGCGAATGCAAAAAGGGCTTAGTGCGATTCAAGCAGCCTCGGAAACGGTGGGATCGACCATTTGGGCGCTTCTTGGAGGGACGGCCATTGGTATTCTTGCTTTTTCTGCCATTGGTTTATCCCCCGATTCGACAGGAGAGTTTGCGGGTTCCTTGTTTTATGTCATTTTCATTTCATTGTCTTTATCTTGGATAACCGCCATTAGCTCCACCCCTTTATTATGTGCCTTGTTAATGGAAAAAGGCGATGCCTCCGCCGCAGAAGTGGAGCCCTATAAGGGCATTTTTTTTGCAGGTTATCGAAAATTAGTCACCGCTGCGATTACTTATCGTTGGGTGACAGTGGGTGGTGTGGTGGTATTGTTTGTTGCTGCGGTCATCGGCTTTGGTTATGTCAAAAATGGTTTTTTCCCTGAGTCAAATACTCCCCTGTTTTTTATTGATGTCTGGGAACCTGAGGGGAGTGATATTCGACATACCCGTGATACCGCATTAACCATCAGTCGCTATTTAGATAATTTACCTGAAGTATTGCAAACGAGTACTGTGATTGGCGGCGCCCATCAACGTTTTACTTTAGTGTATGACTCAAAAGAACCTGCCTCGGCTTATGCTCAAATTATTGTTGAAACCCAGTCACGTGAAGTCATTCCACAAGTGTGGCAGCAAGTGCAAGACTTTATGAGAGAAAATACCTTATCTAATGATCCTATTATTAAAGCATTGCGTATTGGGCCGGGTCGTGATGGTAAGATTGAAGCGCGATTTAGTGGCCCAGATGCGAGTGTGTTACGAGAACTCTCAGTACGAGCGCAAGCCATTATGCGCAGTGATAATGATGCTAAAGATATTCGAGATGATTGGCGCAATCCAGTCAAAGTGATTACTCCGGTATTTAATGAACAAGTGGGCAGGCAGCTTGGGATCACCCGTGAAGAATTAGCCTTGGCCTTACAATATTCTGGTGAAGGGAATACTGTGGGTCAATACCGTGATAATAATCGCTCGTTGCCGATAAAATTAAGGGCGATTGAGAATGAAAGGGGCGATGTGGCTAATTTACGTGATGTACAAGTGTGGAGTCCGGTATTGGGCAGAACGGTGCCCGCTTCTCAGGTGGTGAGTGAATATCAAACCCGTTGGGAAAATACGGTATTAAGGGGAAGAGATCGTATTCAAACGATTATTGCTTCTTGCAATCCAAAAGGGGAATTAACAGAGCCGTTGTTTGAACGTTTAAAAGCCAAAATAGAGGCTATGCCACTTCCTTCCGGTTATCATTTAGCGTGGGGAGGAGAGTATGAGGACTCACAAAAAGCGCAGGCTGGATTAGCGGGGGCTTTGCCTGTTGGCTTTTTACTCATGATATTAACCTCTATTTTATTGTTTGGACAATTGCGACAACCGCTTATTATTTGGTTAACCGTGCCTTTAGCGATTATTGGGATCACAGCAGGATTATTGATAACAGGTGGCGCTTTTGATTTTATGTCGATACTGGGGGCATTATCCTTAGTGGGGTTACTGATTAAAAATGCCATTGTCTTAATTGATGAAATGGATCAGCAAATTGATTCGGGAAAATCACCGTTTATTGCCATTATTGACTCATCAATGAGCCGGTTACGACCTGTGGTGCTTGCAGCGACGACCACGATTTTAGGGATGATACCACTGCTTCCTGACGTGTTTTTCGTCAATATGTCGATTACCATTATGGCTGGGCTCGGCTTTGCGACAGTGCTTACTATGTTGGTGGTGCCGACTCTCTATGCTATTTTTTTCAATATCAAAGTCACAAAGGATGTTAATGGATCTTGTTCTTAAAGGGGCGATAGTGATATTGCCAGCTTGTTTATTTCGATTTATGGGGTTTGTCTCATCACCTTGTGGAGAGCAATCTCTACTCATATAATGGGGTTACCACGGCTAGTGAAATTCGCGATATGTTTAGCATTGATGGTAGGCTAGCCATTTTATCTGTAGTGAATTAATACTCAAGATTGACTCATTAATACATGAACACCATTAGTATGTGTAACACCTGAGTTACAAATGCATGAGGGTGTTATGTCTCTTTTATTAAGAAAGTATTGTTTGCACTTTATCATTATATTATCTAGTTCATTGTTAATGGCATGTGGTGATAACAAAGAGAGTGATAGAGACTCCGATTTGGCTAACATTGTTAATGGGAATACGGCAATCACCTCAAGTGCTGATGATGGCTCAAGTGCTGATGATGACTTAAGTGCTGATGATGGCTCAAGTGCTGATGATGACTTAAGTGCTGATGATGACTTAAGTGCTGATGATGACTCAAGTGCTGATGATGACTTAAGTGCTGATGATGACTTAAGTGCTGATGATGACTTAAGTGCTGATGATGGCTCAATTGCTGATGTTGTCTTAATTGCAGAGGATGGCTTAAAGGTAGATGACAGCACAAGTACAGATGATGACTTAAGGGCTGATGAAATCATTCTTGTTATAGAAGTTGGTGAATCTTCAAATTACCCATTTAAATGGACAAGATCGAGAACTAGGTTCTGTAACCTTTAATGGTACTCAATTAAGCTATATGCCTACTAGTGGAGTTTTTGGTAAAGATATTTAACTGGTTGGTTGATGGCTTATCAGTAGGGACATTGTCAACGCTTGAAGCGCAAATGGTGGATACTGCTTCTAACATTCAATTACAAGTGTCTGGTCAAGATGAATACGGTCAAGTTGCGTTGCCTCAGTATGCCACTTATACGCCAAATCATATTGTGAATGTATATTCGACCACGATTGCTTTTGCTGCATTGAAAAAAGATGGCAGTGTCGTGACATGGGGAGATAGTCGATATGGAGGAGACAGCAGTAAAGTCGCTGATAAACTGGCTATGGGGGTGGAGACTATTTCTTCAACTGATTATGCTTTTGCTGCACTAAGGACGGATGGCCGTGTTGTGACTTGGGGCGAGGATTTTTTTGGCGGTGATAGTAGTGCCGTTGAAGATAAATTAATGAGTGGCGTTAAACATATCTCTTCAACCACGAGTGCCTTTGCAGCATTAAAAGATGATGGAACTGTGGTGACATGGGGATATTCTGGTGGTGATAGTAGTGGGGTTTCGAGTTATCTTACTAATATTGAAGGATTATTTTCAACTAATGGTGCATTTGCTGCGCTTAGAAACGATGGCAGCGTTATTACTTGGGGAGAAAACGCTTCTGGAGGGAACAGCAATAATGTTGCGGATCAACTCCAAAATGGTGTGAGTAGCATATATGCGAATGAGGGCGCTTTTGCTGCATTAAAGGTTGATGGCACCGTTGTCACTTGGGGGAAAAATGATTTTGGAGGAAATAGCAGTTATGTGGAAGAGCAGCTTATTAACGTAGAGAATATCGTGGTGACTCGCAAAGCGTTTGCGGCATTGAAAAGGGATGGTATGGTGATTGTGTGGGGAAACAGTCTTGATGAACAGCTCTATGATGTCAAAAAGCTATTTGCGACCAATTATGCTTTTGCTGCATTGAAATACGATGGCAGTGTTATGACTTGGGGGGAGAGTAAATATGGCGGTGATAGTAGTGACATCGCGGATCAACTGACTAATATAGAGAATATCTTTTCAACCGATTACGCTTTTGCTGCAATAAGAGCCGATAATCATGTTATTACTTGGGGGCGTTATAACTATGGTACCGACAATATTGCTCAAGTAGAACCATTTACCATGGGAGTTAAGACTATTTATACCAATGACTTTGCTTTTGCTGCGTTAACCGAGGATAACAAAGTGGTGACATGGGGAAGTAATACTTTTGGTGGAGATAGTCATAGTGTTGCTCAGCAGCTTATTGATGTAGAAACTATTTATATGAATAGATATTCTTTTACTGCCCAAACTGCCTCTGGCAAGCTGATTTCCTGGGGTATTAATACCGGCGGAGATAGCCGACATGTTATCAATCAACTCAATGGTAATATTGATACTGTGTATTCAGTCGATTCTGCCTTTGCGGCACTTACTCATGATGGTAGTGTGGTGACATGGGGACAAAAAGAATATGGTGGAGATAGCAGTCATGTTGCCGATCAACTTGCTGATGGTGTGGAACACATTTATTCATCAGAAGGGGCATTTGCTGTACTCAAATATGATGGTAGAGTGGTGACATGGGGTTATAGCGATTCAGGTGGTGACAGCACGGCTGTGAGTGAGGACATTGCCAGTGGTGTGACTTTTATTTCTGCCACTAGAAGTGCATTTGCAGCATTAAAAGATGATGGTAGTGTGATTACATGGGGAGAGAGCAATTACGGCGGTGACAGTACTAGTGTTGTCGAGAAAATAAGTAGTGGAGTCACACAGCTTTATGCCAATGATTATGCGTTTGCAGCATTGAAAACAGATGGGAGAGTGATTACATGGGGAAGAAATGGATACGGTGGAAATAGCAGTAATGTTGAAGATGAGTTGGTGAATGTTAAAGCTTTGTTTTCCACAGAAAGGGCATTTGCAGCGTTAAGGGAAGACGGAAGTGTCGTGACATGGGGAAATAATACTTTTGGTGGCGATAGCAGTGATGTCGCGGCTAATTTGATTAATATAGACAGAATATTCTCAACTGATGGTGCTTTTGCCGCTATGTCAATTGACGGTAAAGTTATTACATGGGGATATCGATTTTCTGGTGGTGACAGCAGTGATGTTACTGATGATTTGGTAAACGTAGAGACGATTTTTTCAAATCAGCGTGCTTTTGCCGCATTGAAAGAAGACGGTTCGGTTGTCACTTGGGGAGAAGGCGGTGACGGTGGAGATAGTAGTCATGTTGAATTGGTTAATATTAAGGATATTCAGTCAACTCCCTATGCTTTTGCCGCATTGAGAGAAGATGGCACCGTTGTCTCTTGGGGAAAAAGTTGGGCGGGTGGTGATAGTGGCTCGGTTGCAGATGAATTGGTTAATGTCAGCTCCCTTTTTTCAACCAGAAGTGCCTTTGCGGCGCTAAAAACTGACGGAACGGTGACTACTTGGGGAGGTGGTAATGGTGCGGATAGCCAAGCAGTCACCCATTTATTGATGAATGTAGAAACAATTTATCCCAGTGGTAGTGCTTTTGCAGCAGTAACGGCAGAAGGTGAACTGATCACATGGGATGATAATTATGGCCAAGATAGTCGTGCTGTCACGGATAAACTGGCGCCTTCTTTACTATTACTTGAAACATCTGTTGCGCCTTAAAAAGAATATGCCCTGATCTAATTGATGAGATCAGGGCATATTCTTCTGTCATTGACTTTAGTGTCACGAGTTCATTATTATTGCAGTAATAAAAGCGATCATTGATAACTTTATTTAGAAATAACCAGTATTACTCATAATAAGCCTAATGTTTATGCATGGAGCAACGGATAATAAGGCTTAAATCTGTCACTACCTCATAATACATTACCCCGTCGTTTGATTCGATATTTTAAAGGGGGTGGTTTTTTATTTTCATCAATTACTTTCACCTCAATACTTGCGCTTATTGCCAACGCTCTTAAGCGCAATAATGGAATCATACAAAGGAATGAAAAAAGGAATGAAAAGTCATGGCTAATGCAAGCAAGCTTAATCAAGTTCATTCAACGCCGATTGACTTAATGGAAAGTCAGGAGGATTTTTCAGCGGTTAAAAAAATGAAGAAGGAGCAAGGAGGGGAAGAGCAATCGATTTCTCATCAAGCGCCTTTTTATCATAAACGCAGAAAAGCCTTATCTGCAGAAGATATTGTGGTGATTATTGCCATTGTCATGACCTTGTTGTTAGCACCTGTACTGACCGTGCTATGGTATTTAAAAGAGCCAATTCTAGTGCCGCCACCTATTATTGCGATTTTTTTAGGCATTGCTGTTTCTTCAATACTTTATCGATTTCTAGGCGGGATCCATAATGCTTCATTGACGATTGGAGCATTAAGAGTCACTGGCTCTGCCGCTATTTTGATTTTTGTGGCCTGGTGGAGTAACGATGAATTGAAAGCGTTTATGCCCGTTATTGAACCTAAAGTGCCTGTATTTGATTTAACAAAAGATGTGATCCCCATGGCGCATTCTTGGCATGCGGTGAACACTGAAACCGGGCAACCTGTGTCATTGAATTTCCCTCACCATGATCAACAACATTCAGCACCTTCTTATGAAACCTTAAGTGATGTTAATATGCAGCATTCTTTGAATTTACATCAAAAAGGAGACAATTTAGTGGTGTCGCTGGATCATCACGCTCGGCATATCATGGGAACATTGCCCCTTGAAGAGCTTAATGCCTTAGGTTTTTTCAATAAAGTGAATATGCAGTTAAGGCCTTTTGAGGTGGCGACATTTGGCGCAAAACAAGGTATTGATATGAACTCGACATTGCCTTTTACTATCCATACTAATGGATTTTCGGAGAACTATACGCGTTTTACGCTTAAGGCGAAAAATGATGAGAAAATCATTTATGAAGACTCGATTTTACTCAGGGGAGCAAAGCTATTTCAATATAAAAATAAGTATTATTTTATCAGTGTTGTGCAAGTGAATCATGCTCCCGATGATATTGAGCCTTATGCAAAAATTTATCTTGCCGAGTTAGGTGTGAGTTACATATAGTCGTGATTGAAAGAGTATTTGTTTGATTGAGTCACCATTGACGTATTTCATTGATTAAATTTAAATGATGTAAGGATAATAAAGGTGGCTCTTTCGTTCAGTTCGTCCTACTTTAAGCGTGCCGAATAGGAAAGGTTATTTGCTAAGTTTACCAGAAAAGAGATCCTCAATATTTAATATTGTTCCAGTGAGATTCAGGTATTTAGAAAGTGGTTTAATAGTGGTAAACTGCATTTAAGACTTCAGTTTTCCCTTTTGTTCTGACGATGCATTCACCAATGAAATTATCAGTATTGAGTGATTTTAAGCAAGACACTCACTCTATCAATACCCCTTGTGATACCCTCGGTGTTGATGTGCAGCTGGCGGAACTTCAATGGCCTGTGCTGGTTTGCTATCAAGGTGATGATGAACTGGTTTATATTGCAGATGAAGCCGCTTGGTTGGCGTATTGTGATGAGGCGCCAACTTTGATAGCAGGAGAAGATAAACTGATTGATGCCAGTGGCCAGCTTTATCATATGATAGAAAGTGACGGTCAATTAGTTTTGTTTGCCACCAATAGGATCTTTTTGTTCGCCGAATTGTTAGCTTTAGTAAGAAAAAATGCCTGTTTAGTGCAACAAAGCTGCAGTGCAAAAATCGATGCAAATACTTATCGCCAGCTTATTCATATTGTTTACGACCTTAATCGAGTGGAAAGCCTATAGCCTTCTGGTGTGGGCAAAATGTTATGCTCTGCGTTTCATAATAGGGCGCTTAATGACAGGAGCCTGTCTTTTCATATTCTGTTCCCAATTGACGCTCTTATATCGTATGATAAATATACTTGGCCGATAACAGTGGATTAAAATGAAAAAGATCATTGAATATTTGCGTTTAATACTCTTTATGGCAGGTGTGCTGGTGGGTATACAAGCGCCCAGTGTTGTGGATCAATATGGTAAACGTTTACAATCACAACTCACCGAATCTAAATTGAGTTTAAGTGCCTTTCAAGGTGATGCCGATCGCTACTTTGGTGGCAGTTTGGATAAGCTGATCGCATATTATCAGAATAATGAGGATCCCGTGTTTAGTGATGCGGGCAAGAATGTGGAAGCTCTCATGCAGCGGCAAATTGCATTATCAACGGCTTGGCAGCGCTTTTCTGCGAATATATACAGTCCTTATCTGCAGTTTGTCTTTGATCCTATGTTGGATATTAAAACCCAAGTATTAGCCCAATATACTTATTCTATCGTATTAAATAAGCAAGCGATTGTGCTTGGTTTAATGGCCGGGGGCCTGCTGGCGGCTGGGGCTGAATGTTTGCTAATCTTGATGTGGCAAACATTGGCTTTATTAAAACGTATGGTTTTTGGCCCGGCACGAAGAAGAAGGCCTATTTAATTTGATAAGATGACACAGTCACTCACTTGAAATCATAGCAGGTTAATGACTGGATTATTGTAATACCTGTGATACCTGTGATACCTGTGATACCTGTGATACCTGTGATACCTGTGATACCTGTGATACCTGAATCCGACATTTTCAGTTCAGGCATTACGGGTATCATTCATATCATGTTACTTGGGTTTAATGATGATGGTTGAAAGGTAACATCATTAATATGATTATTTTCATCATTGTCCTCATTAAGCATTTTAATATCTTCCTCAAGTTCTTTAATCTCTTTAGCGTTTGTGGAGGTTAACTCTAGATTATGAATAGGAAGCTCAACCGGTTTGTTTATAGCGTCTTTTTTGAGAACTTGATTACCATTACCTATATCATGTACTTGCATTTCACCCTTAACGGCATTGATTTTAGCAATGAGGATATTGGCCATATAGAAAGAGGTTGTCACATTATGATGATCTTCGCGTTTATGAAATTCACCGATAGCACCTTGACCCGCTAATTCCCGTAACGCTTCGAACTTTTCATTGAGTTTTTTGAGTCTGTCTGGATGGCTAGTGTTATTAGCAATATCTTGTAATGATAGATACTCATCACCCTCAAAATACTGATTAGCTTGTTCAATTCTTTGCATATTTGTACGGGGATCGGTGAGTTCTTGAAGCTCTTTTAGATTATGGCTTAGCTTATTGAGTATTTCTCCATCAGGATCGTCGGTATTGACTTTACTGAACACATTCATTTCTTTTATTGCATTTAATGCCTGTTGTTTTTTACTGTGGCAGAAAATCGTGTCAAAGGCTTTTTCAAGTACCGTCAGTTTAGTGGCTTTGTCTATGTCTCCGTTTAGTAATGCTTTGGCTCTTTCTTTTCCGATTGAAATATCTTGAAGATCAGGGGCGTAATGTGACATATGCAAGGTGACATTCGTGAATATACTCATTATTTGTGCTCAAAGATAAAATGATATTGGTATTATTGTATTTTTGTGCTAATGAATGCTTCCAGATTTATATCAAAGTAATATTTTTAATGTCAATTAATGTAAAGCTTTTACGTATCCGTTATTTAACCTGAACTCGGGATAATGAGTGTCAAAAATGTGAGGTAACCCATTTAATATTATAAAATTGAATGAAATTGGGTCATTCTTTATTGTCGAACTTGGCTTAATACTGCAATTTTTGTCGATATCAAGGCGTGATTTCGTATCTAATAGTAAGCTATTAGTAGAAAGCACAACACAGATAGGGGCAAGAATAGTGCTATTAAGCGGCGCTGCTTATCCCGAATTCAGGTTATTTATGTATTACGTAAAAACTGAAACTTATTGGAATAAGATTAAAATGATAGCTCTTCAGCAACCCAAGCGCCGGAGGCTGATAAATCTAGACTGTTTTCAAAGCCGCCACAAACGGCGTTGACCTTAGCAATGATCTGTCCGTCGACAATGAAGGTGGTATGACTATCCACTTCATTTCTTTTGATTTGAAATAGTGCACTATTTCCCTCTCCAGCAAGTTCTTTTAATTGTTTAAAATTATGTTCCATGGCAATAACTTGCTGAGTTGCACTGTGAGTTTTATCGGTAAATTCAAGATCAACCATGGCATCAATGACATTCATTGCATTGTCTTTTTTGCTGTCACAGAATATTCGGTCAAAGGATTTTTCAAAGCATCCAAGCTGAGTCACATTATCAATATCACCTCTAATGAAGGCGGTGAGCCGTTGTTTGCCTAAAGACACATCTTTAGTGGTTTGCTCTGAGGTGTTTAATTGATCTTGAGATATGGTCACTCTTGGGTGAATAAGTGAAAGAGTCGGCATAGTTTTCCATTGCATGTAAAAATTAAAATGATAGTTTGGATTAAATACGGCTTATTTTTGTCTATTTTAAGATCAAATTAACGCCTTGTAAGTTAACTAAACCTATTGTAAATAAGATTATTTAATCGATACAGATTATTGTGTTATTACCGCTATTTCACTATCACTTTTTAGCATTTCTTTTTAAAAGTGGTCAAACCTGCTTTGTTGAAGAGTCAATTGGAAAGTCATCGGCGCGGCGCCATATCGTGCAAACAGTGCAAGATTGAGTCAATTATCGAGATTTTTTGTCTTTTAACGAAGAAAGTCTCTTTTATGAGTATAATTTAATCATCATTGAGGGTAAGAGTATTTCGCCGCTTTTTGACTTTTGTTAAAATAGAGAAAATTACAGGAGAGATGTGTATATGTCAGTTTATGTTGTGGGCCATAAAATTCCAGACTCAGATTCTATTTGTGGTGCGATCGCTTTAACCTATTTGAGAAATCAGATTGGTGAAGATTCCATTGCAGCGCGTTTGGGGGAGTTATCGCCAGAAACTGCGTTTATTTTAGATAAATTTGGTTTTGACGCGCCAGAGCTCAAACTCAGTTATGCTGGCGAAAAAGTGTATATTGTGGATCACTCTGAAGTGACTCAAGCGCCTGATGATATTGCCGATGCGACCATTGTGGGTATTGTTGATCATCATAAGTTAGGGGATTTAACGACATCGACACCGCTAGAATGTTGGATCCGCCCAGTGGGCTGTAGTAACACTATTATAAAAATGATGTATGATTTTCATAATGTTGCCATTCCAAAAGCCATTGCAGGCATTATGATGTGTGCAATTTTAAGCGACACTGTGATTTTTAAATCACCAACCTGTACCACTGCAGATATTCGTTGTGTTGAAGCCTTAGCTGAAATTGCTGAAGTTGAGGATTTCAAAGCACTGGGAATGGAGATGTTTAAAGTCAAATCTGCCGTCGAAGGCACACCTGTGCGTGATTTGGTGATGCGTGATTTCAAAGACTTTAACATGAATGGCCATAAAGTGGGAATTGGTCAATTAGAAGTTATTGATTTATCCGTTTTTGATGACTTAAAAGCCGACTTGGAAGCGGATATTGCCGCCTTAAAAGAGGAAGGTGAGCGCCACAGTGTGCTATTGTTGTTGACCGATATTATGAAAGAAGGCTCAGAATTACTGGTGAGCAGTGATGATGCGTCGCTCATTGAGAAAGCTTATAATAAAGGTTTGATTGAAGACAAAGTTTGGCTAGATGGTGTATTAAGCCGCAAAAAACAAGTTGTGCCGCCATTGCAAGCCGTGTTTGCTTGATAGAAGCGTTATCTTAAGCGTCTTTAATCTTTATTTGTGCTAACTGCTTTGTGGCTGTGTTGTAAGAGTATTGCAGTATATTATCGAAGACGTATAGCGACAGAATCAATAATGCCAGTCAGTTTTACTGACTGGCATTGTCTTTTATTAGGTATTAGGTATTAGGTTTTAGGTTTTAGGTTTGCAGTTCACTTATTGAGTATTCGTTCGTAATTTAGTTAATTTAGCTTGGGCTAAACCTAAGACAGAGTTTGCCGAATAATGGTCTTTCTCATTGGGTTTACCCATTGGGGTATCCATTAACAGTTCAATGGCTTGGTTGACATGTTTAATGGCCCAAATGTGAAAGTGTCCCTTTTTCACGGCGTCTATGATGTCTTTTCTTAACATTAAATTGTGAATGTTTGCATGGGGAATAATGACCCCTTGGGTGGGCTTTACTCCTTTTATTTGGCAAACATCGAAAAAGCCTTCAATTTTTTCATTAACCCCACCTATAGGCTGGGATTCACCAAACTGATTCATTGAGCCTGTAATTGCGATATCTTGACGTAAGGGCAACTCTGAGATGGAAGACAATATGGTACACAGCTCAGCCATGGTGGCACTGTCACCATCGACACCCGCATAGGATTGTTCAAAGGTGAGGTGGATTGAGAGTGGGATTTTATCTGTTTTACCCAGAATGGAAGCGATAAAGGCGGTTAAAATCATCACACCTTTTGAATGAATACTGCCGCTTAATTCTACTTTTCTTTCAATATCAAAGACTTTACCTTCGCCAAAAGAAGTGGTTGCTGTGATCCTGCTCGGTGCACCAAAGAGGTGATCGGACGTGGACATGACAGATAAGGCATTGACTTGGCCTATGGTTTTGCCTTGTGTATCCAATAAAGTGGAGCCATTAATGAAACTTTGCATAAACTCATCTTTGGCTCGACAAATTCTTAGTTCCTTATTTTGCAAAGCTTGTTCAACATGGCTTACGCGAATGAGTGTTGACTTTACACTGCGAGCGCAATAATTGGCTTCTCTGAGTAAGTTAGCAATATCAACTGAGTGTAAGGAGAGTTCATTTTGATTGTCCGCTTGTCTTGCACTAAATTCGATAATCCTAGCAATGGCGGCACGATCGCAATGTCGCATTTTATTGCTGTGAACAATACTGGAGATAAATTGTGCATAATGGTGTTCAGATTGTGGCGTGCGAGGCATTTTATCTTCAAAATCGGCCGTCACTTTAAACAATTCACAAAATTCAGGATCGAAACTTTGTAGCAATTGATATGTGCGATGATCGCCAAACAAAATAATTTTAACATTTAATGGAACGGCTTCAGGATCTAGCGAGATTGCGCCGGATAAGGTTACTTCTTTTTCAAGTGAGCTCATGCTGAGTTTTTTGGAACGCAATGCGCGTTTGAGACCATCCCAAACATAGGGGTGTTCAAGTACTTTTACCGCATCAAGCATTAATACACCACCATTGGCTTTATGTAAGCTACCTGGGCGAATGAATGAAAAATCCGTGATAACGGTGCCTTTATAGGTGGCATTTTCTACATAACCAAACAAGGTATGGTAATTGGGGCTGTCTTCAACAATGATGGGAGGGGTCTTTTTTTCTTGTGAGACTAAGATATTGACTTGATACCGCCGAGGCATTTTTTTACTCAATGCGGCGTAAGCCAAGGCGATTTGTTCTTCATTTTCTTCAAGAAAAATATCCAGATTATCCAGTATGTCTTTTTGCATTGCCGTTAAATATTGTTTTACTTGCGGTAATGCGATGTATTTTTCAAGTAATTTATGAAAATTGTGTTCTAAAACATCCTCTGCCACTTGTTCATCATGTTTTTGTTGTTTTTCAGTGTACTCTTCTTCCCAAACGGTGATTTTTCTGATTAAGCCTCTTAATTTGGCTTCCAGTTTACTGATGATGGTTTGCAATTTTGCTTGTTTTGCTTGACTCAGCTGACTGTAAGACTCTTCTGTATGAGGTTCTTCCCCATTCAGAGCTACCAGTTCATAGTTTCCTTTTGCTGAAATGGTTAAACTGACACCGAGTTTTTTCGCATCTTCTGTGAGGGCGATAATGGCTTGCTCTTGCTTTGAAGCGAGTTCATTTTTAAGTTTATCGGCCCGTGAATAATACATTTCATTATCAAATGCTAAAGGCAGTGCTTTTAGCAATTTTTGCATGAGCTTTTCAATGTCTTTTTTAAACTTTGGACCCATTTGTGAAGGCAACATCAATACCTTAGGCTGCCTTGCATCTTCAAAATTCACCACATAGCACCAATCATATAAAGCGGTGTTATCATCTATGGTATCGCTTTCTAATTGATGCTGTTTATTGAGATGGCGCAAGATCATGGTGCGCTTGCCTAGACCATTTCGGCCCAATGCGTAAATATTATAGCCTTTCTCTTTCATCGATAGCGCAAATTCAACGGCGTGCTGAGCACGGGCTTGACCGACAATTTCATCTAAGGGGGCTAACTGTTTAGTGGATGTGCAATTGACATCGAGTGCTTTGAGTTCAGAGCGGCGATACAGCTGCTCACTGCTGAGAGGGGTTATAGGCATAATGCGTCCTCTTAAGGCATATTTTTTTCTACTCTATACCCTTAGTGATTTCATTTCTGCACTAAATGGTCATTTTTCACAATTATTAATAAAAATAATGGCTTTTAGGGTGTTTTTTGTACAGATTAAGGTGTATTTAATCCGTTTTTGAAAGTGATCGTAATGATGTAAGTAATCGCAATGATGATGACTAGTTAAATCAAGGGAGAAGAAGTATCGCGGCCACAGAATGTGACCGGAATACTTTTTATGATGTTACTTTGTCATTACAGTTTTGGGTAATGGGGTTTAATATCGGTTGGAATACTGGCCATTTTTTGATTGATACTGGCGACGTCATCATCAAGTACGGCGTATTTGGCTAAAAAGGCTTTGGCCGCTTGATAATCTCCCAGCGCTTGGATCATAGTGATCTCCTTAACGAGATCGCTGATGGCCATTTCTAATTCAACAAAGTTAACTTTATAAGTCTGTGTCTGTTTATCAAAAGTAAAGGCTTGCTTTTCTTTGAAGAAATTATATTGAAATGCCGCGCCAGCACCGTGAGCCTCATGAATACCAAATCGCATTGAACGGAAAAGCCCAGCAAAATAAGTGACTAACATATTTTGGCGTTCAGTTTTAGGTAATTCGCCTTTATCCATTAAGAACAGCATGTTATAGGCCCCCATAACATCTGCTTTGCCTTCTTCTATTTTAGAGTAGGTTTCTTTTAACTCTTCGCTCACACTGGTTTCACGACCATTTAGCGTGAGTGTACCTGGGCCTAATCCGTGGGAGAGCTCATGGAATAAGGTTTCATTGAAAAAGTATTTTTCCATTAATAACGGCTGTTGCTCTTTACTAATGATGAGTGAAGAAATAGGCTGCATAATAGCTTGATATTTTGCATTGAGTACATTCTTCAACATGACTTTTTTGCTGCCTTTGACTTCTCTAACATATTCATCATTGGGCAAGTTAAAAGCCACAGTTTGCACGCCAGGTTTGTTATCGCCACCTCCTGCAATCTGATCCACCACAGAAATTGGCGATTCAGAACCACGTTGTAAGTTCTTGTATTGGTCTTGAATGGGAAGATTGAGTTCCATCTGCGTTAAGTACTTTTTGTAAACCGCCAGTTTGGCACTATCTTCGGGGTTTCTGACAGTGATAAAGGCCTCAAAAAATGTTTTGTAACCAAAGAGTTTATCCGTATAGGTTTCATAAGGCCCAATAGCGACTTCCAGCTGACCAGTTAAATCCATCCAAGCCATTTCTGAGTCACGGTATTGATCATTTAAAAAGGCATCCGCGCGCTTTAATAAAAATATTCGCAAACTTTTATCATGTGTTAAAGCGGCGGCTTCTTGCATTAATTTCGCCGCTGCTTGAAGTTCTGTGGCGTAATATTGGCTATAGGGAATGGCTTTGAGTTTATCGCCCTCACGAACAATGACAGTATAGCCACTTTTAAATGCTGCTTCATCTTCTGGATGGGCGGCGATCCATTGATTAAATTCTTCTCGAGTCATATCTACTGGGTAGACTCCCGCGCCATCAGGCCGCTTGGTGTCACCAAAAAATGGCTTATCTGCCTCTAAGGTATCCCAAGGGCCATAATGTAAATCAAATAAGGACAATAAAGTGGACTGATGTGGGCTGTTTGAATCGATAATGGCTTTGCGGATCTGTGCATTATTTTCATAAGTTTGTTTTAGATAGATCACATCTAAAATATCGGCGACTTGGATTAACTTTTTGAGGACTTGAATATCTTGTTTTGAAAGCGCGGATAAATCGGTGTGCATATCGACATCAACAAAACGATTCAGCATATGTTGGTAATCTTGGGCTATTTGTGTATTGCTCGCTTCTGTGAGAGTGGGGGAATGGCTTTCTGGTTGTGAGCAAGCATTTAACAAGCTAACCAAGACAAGGGAAATCAATGTGGGTTTTAGCAAGAGGAAGCTCTCCATTTTATAATTGTTGTTTACATTTATCGATAGTAATCTACATATAGCGAGAGCATTAATAAAGCTTATTTGCATGAATTTTGCGCTTTTAGATATTGATTGATGTGTTTTTAGCTTTTTTGGGGATACTTTTATCATTTTTATGTAATTCAAAAGTGCTTTTGATTTATATTGAGTTTCCAATATGTGATGATTAAGCTTATGGCGTTTGTTGTTAAAAGGTGTAAAAGTGAGTCAAAGATTAGCTATAGAGTCGGTCATTAAGCCATTAGAAATAGAAGATTTCCCTGCTGTAATATCATTAGGTAATAAGGTACATGGGGAAGGTTATTTAACAGAATCAAGTTTAATGACAATGAGAAACATGGGCATTAAAGCAGGGATTAATGCCAGTTTTGTATTATATCAAGCAAGGACGTTAGTGGGGTTTAGATTAACTTACGCGCCTGAACAATGGCAAATCGATCAATGGTGTTCTCCTAAGCAATGGAGAATGCGTGTTCAAGATTTATGTTATTTTAAATGCAATACCATTGCGCCAGATTTTCAGGGACAAGGGGGGGGAGGACGATTATTGGCGGCGGCAATTCAGGCTGTTAAAAAACAAGGTGGCTTGGGCGGAATAAGCCATCTTTGGCAACAAAGTCCTAATAATGCAGCAGTGAAGTATTTTACGAAAGCTGGCGGGGAATTAGTCGCGACTCATTTGAAGCGATGGAGCGATCCTGTGGAATATGCCGATTATGAATGTGTCTTATGTGGTTCACCATGCCAGTGTAGCGCATGCGAAATGATTTTACGTTTTTGAGTCGATTGTTTTGGGAGTTATCGTTTTATGTCGACGCATCATGTTAATTTTGATCCCCTTGTTCAGTCTTTTCCTCATCATCAAGAGCCGCCTCATTCTTACTGGGCGAGTACGCAAGCATTACCTTCTGCGCGCCCAAGTTTAGTCGGTACACAGCAAACTGAAGTTGCCATTATTGGTGGAGGATATACTGGGTTATTGACGGCATATTATCTTGCTAATATTTTTTCAATTGACGCTTGTGTTTTAGAAGCCAATCAAGTGGGCTTTGGTGCCAGTGCATGTAATGCCGGCTTTGTATTGAAAGGATCGGGACGTTTAGGTTATCAACAAATGGCTAAACGTTGGGATGTGGATACGGCAAAAGGTATTTATCGAGAATTCAGTGACGCCGTGTCTCGAGTCGATGCGCTTATTCAAGATAATCATATTGCGTGTGAGCCACAACAAAAAGGCTATCTCAAGATTGCACACAATGAAAAGGCCATGGCGCAGCTAAAGGGGGCCGCTAACTTTATTAGCGAGCATTTAGGTGAGGATGCGACCTTTATTTCTCGTGAGCAATTATCGACAGAGTTTATGGATCATAAACAAGCTTATGGTGCATTAAGGTTAAATGACGGCTTTGGGATTAATCCGTTTAAATTACTATTAGGCTATAAAAAACTGCTTCAAAGTCAAAAGGTGCCCTTATTTGAAAATGCATGTGTGCTGCAATGGATAGAAGAGCAAGGAAAGCATCGTTTATTAACAGATAAGGGTGAGTTAACGGCGAGAAAAGTCATCACTGTGGGTAATGCTTATACGCCTAAGCGTTTTAATTACCGTGTTGATAATCACTTTTTACCGATTTTAAGCCAGGTTTTTGTGACAGAGCCCTTAACGCAAGAGCAATTAGCCTTATCGGGGCTGAAGACCCACCAGGTGGCGATGGATACTCGTATTTTAAAATATTATTATCGTTTACTGCCTGATAATCGATTATTATTTGGTGGCCGAGGGGCTATTTACGGTAAAGATGCCCATAAGTCAGAATACTTGCAGCGCTTATACTTGGCTATGTTGCGATGCTTTCCACATCTAGCATCCACCAATATTGCATATAGTTGGACGGGGTGGATAGCTGCAGCCATGGATGATATGCCCCATGTTTATGAAAAAAAGGGGGTAGGTTACAGTTTGGGATATTGTGGAGCTGGAGTATCATTCAGTGCTCAGGCCGCTTTTCGACTGGCTCAACAAATTGCCGGTGTTAAAGTGCCTGATTTGCCTCTATACACACAAGCCTTACCCAGTTTTCCTTTTCCAAGAGCGAGAAGAGCGGGGCAATGGGCGTATTATCATTATGCTTGGTTAAAAGATAAATGGGGTTAGCAGGTATTGATTAAGGTGCTTTTGGGAAGAAGCTGATGAGATGAAGGTGTTATTTTGATTGCACTTGATATGGAATATTATCAACGAGAAATGGTAGTGAAACATGGCAAAAACAACACTCGATAAAATGCTAAACAGACATGACAAATTAATTCATTCTGAAGCTATGAAAGTCGTTAGCCATACACAAAGAGAAAAAGAAGAATGGGTATTGCATACGTTAATGGTTGCAGGCTGTGAAACGCCTTTTAAATTTCGGCGTACTCAAAAGTACAAAAGTTTAGCCGGTGCTCGGGTGAACATGACATATTACAGTGATGTTGAGCAAGTAGCCGGTTTTGATGTCGATATTTTTAAAATAGTGAGAATAAAAAGGGCGTAAATGTCCTTGATTGACGAATAAAAAAACCTGTCAAAGACAGGTTTTTTTATTGGGGACAAAGCATTAATTAGAATGCAGTACTCATATAGTACTGAGTATTAGTACTAAGCATTCATTAATGCGAGTGTGTTATCTAGCATACGATTACTAAAGCCCCACTCATTATCATACCAAGCCATGACTTTCACAAGACGACCGCTTACGCGAGTTTGTGTGGCATCAAAGTTAGATGAATAAGGGTTGTGATTAAAATCAATAGACACTAATGGCTCATGATTAACCGCTAACACTTCACTTAGCGGTGAGCTTTGCGCTGCTTTTTCAATAATAGCATTGATTTCTTCAACACTTGTATCGCGTGCAGCAATAAAAGAGAGATCAACTAGTGACACATTAATCGTTGGAACGCGAACGGCTAGGCCATCAAATTTGCCTTTGAGTTCAGGCACCACTAAGCCAACAGCGGCAGCTGCGCCAGTTTGTGTTGGGATCATGGATGCTGCGGCAGCACGGGCACGACGAAGATCATTATGATAGACGTCAGAAAGACGTTGATCGTTAGTATAAGCGTGAATGGTCGTCATCAGACCTGATTCGATGCCAATTTCATCATTAAGTGGTTTAGCGAATGGCGCTAAACAGTTAGTGGTGCATGAAGCATTTGAAATCACCGTCATGTCAGAGGTGATTTCATCATTATTCACGCCATAAACGACAGTGGCGTCGACATTTTTACCTGGTGCAGAAATAATAACTTTCTTAGCGCCAGCATTGAGGTGAGGCTGAACAGCTTCTTTAGAAGTGAAAATGCCTGTGCACTCATACACAACGTCAACGTCCAATTCTGCCCAAGGCAGATTAGCAGGATCACGCTCTTGAAAAGTGGCGATTTTATCTTCATTAATAAAAATAGCGTCTTCACTATGTTCCACTTTGGCGTTAAAACGGCCATGAACAGAATCATATTTGGTTAAATGAGCGTTAATAGACGCATCACCTAAATCATTGATAGCAACAATTTGGATCGGGTAATCTTTTTCACTTTCATAAAGTGCACGTAAAATATTGCGGCCGATACGGCCATAGCCATTAATTGCAACGCGGATAGTCATTTGATATCCCTCAAGTCATGTGTAAACTGAAATTAGTTGTAAAATTACCAAACTGACAGAAATCGTCAAGTTATATCGCCTTATTTCCCATTATTTACGGTAAAAAGACGGTTTTTTATTACATAGAGCACATTTTTCGCTTTTTAATAGTACAGTTTAGAGGCATCAATCCTACTTCTTGTATGCGAGACGTTATCCAGTGGTGTTGTGATATTGAAGTCTCATCCTTTTGAGTCATTGGCTATAGTAAAGTCTATTTTGATTGTTTTTGCGTTGTTTGAGATCAATGGAATGTTTAAAAAAAGCGATTTCCAGTCAAAATCGAGTCAATTTGAATATGAATACCCTTTAAAATGTTTTATTTCATTTTTATTCCATGAAATAAAAAGGCGTAATTGGTCCTTTAAAGAGACTATTTTTACGTTAAAGAGGGGGAAATGATGTAAACATTACAACATTGCGTGCCCAAATGCCTTTATTTCTGATTTTTTGCTAATTAAATTACATATTTACTCATTTTTTCTGACTAGAAAGCCAAAGGGATTTTCATTACAATAAGGCCGTTTTTACATGAATAATCACCTTTCTTTTTGTTACTCAAACAGTTCTGTTTTCACAGAGATATGAGATCAAGGATTTATAAATGAGCGCTGATAAACACCTACAAAGTTGGCAAGAACGTTTTGAAATGGCTGAGGCAATGCAGCCTTTGTTAGGAAAATTATACCGTAACCAAGGTGTTGAAGTGGTTGTTTATGGTAAGCCTTTATTAAATGCCTCTACCATAGATATCATTAAAGCGCATCGTTTAGTGCGTCACCATGTGGGAGAAAAATTGCGATTGCGTGAGAGTTTACCTTTTATTGAAGCGCTGACTCGGTTAGCGGTGAAACAATGTAAAGTCGATATTGGTAAAGTGGCAGTGAACTATTGGCGTGAGTATTCTGATGACGCTCAAATCGATGCTTATATGAGTGATGTATTAGCGCCTGCAATTAATGAAGAACATGATGATGAAGCAAAGGATGTGGTGCTTTATGGATTTGGCCGTATTGGTCGTTTATTGGCACGTTTGTTAATAGAAAGAAGTGGTGTCAGTAATAAATTACGATTACGCGCCATAGTGTTGCGTGGGGGACGAAAAGGGGATTTAGAAAAAAGAGCCAGCTTACTTCGCCGTGATTCCGTTCATGGTCCTTTCAACGGCTCTGTATCCGTAGATGAAGAAAATAATGCCATCATTGCCAATGGTACCTATATTCAAATCATTAATGCTAATTCTCCAGATGAAATTGATTATACTCAATATGGTATTGAAGATGCGCTAATTGTAGACAATACGGGGATCTGGAAAGATGAAGCGGGATTAGGCTTACATCTTAAATCTAAAGGGGCGGCAAAAGTCTTATTAACGGCGCCCGCAAAAGGTAAGATTAAGAATATTGTCTATGGCGTTAATGAGGCCGATATTTTGCCTGAAGATACGATTATCTCAGCGGCTAGTTGTACAACCAATGCTATTACGCCAGTGTTAAAGGCGGTGAATGACGAATATGAAATTGTGAATGGTCATGTGGAAACCATCCATTCTTATACGAATGATCAAAATTTGATTGATAATTACCACAAAGCGGATAGACGAGGCCGTAGCGCCCCACTGAATATGGTGATAACTGAAACTGGCGCAGCAAAGGCTGTTGCTAAAGCCTTACCTGTGCTAGATGGCAAGCTAACCGGTAATGCGATACGTGTACCGACGCCGAATGTGTCAATGGCGATTATCAGTTTAAATTTAAATATTGAAACCGATAAAGCGGATATCAACGATTATTTACGTAATAAAGCATTGCATTCAGAATTACAAAATCAGATTGATTTTACTGAGTCGACCGAAATTGTCTCGAGCGATTTAGTCGGTTCACGTTATGCGGGAGTGCTAGATTCACAAGCTACGATTGCGGACGGTAAGCGTGCTATTTTATATGTTTGGTATGACAATGAGTTTGGCTATAGCTGCCAAGTGGTGGGTGTGATGCAAAAAATGTTGGCACTGAATTACCAATCTTTACCTCAACTTTAAACCTTAGCTTCAAGTGTTAAGGTAGATTTTTTAATCTAACGTTCAGAAATCAAACGCTCCGCTTAGTCGGGGCGTTTTATATTTAATCAAAAAAGTTAAAAAAACAACAGCTTGATTGATTTGGCAGCAAACGGAAGAATAAAATCATTTTGTTGATTGACTCTGATAAACAAATCGGTAGAATGCCATCCCGTACTCAAGACGAAGTGAACAAAATAAGTTATGTTCATCGAGTTTTAGAAGTTATAACCGCTTAGGTTAAAGGCGGCATTAACTCAGTTGGTAAGGTTGGAAATTGATACCTTCAATTGGATTAGGTGTAACAAAGTAGGCAATATCAACTCAGTTGATAAGGTTGAAATCGATACCTTAGATTGTGTTAGGTATAGCAAAGAAGGCGACATTAGCTCAGTTGGTAGAGCGATACCTTGCCAAGGTATAGGTCATCGGTTCGAACCCGATATGTCGCTCCAAAATAATGTTAAGTTATTTTGAAATAAAATTTGGCGCGATGGCAGAATGGCTATGCTGCGGATTGCAAATCCGTCGATCTCGGTTCGACTCCGGGTCGCGCCTCCAAATAAAGAAAATTTGAGTCAGCGATTTTACTATCAATGGCAGTATTAACTACCGATAATACGCATCAATTTTTCAAAAAGTTTTGCCCGAGTGGTGGAATCGGTAGACACAAGGGATTTAAAATCCCTCGCTTAATAGGCGTGCCAGTTCAAGTCTGGCCTCGGGTACCATTTTATGCATTGACGATGACTTTTAAAGTTAAATGAATGCGGGAAAAAATGGATAAGAAGGCATTAATTCAATCTATACGCTATCTATGTATATGAATGAATTAATGCAAAGCGTAATGCTTAACTTCTAAGATAAATGAACAAAAAAGTTTTGCCCGAGTGGTGGAATCGGTAGACACAAGGGATTTAAAATCCCTCGCTTAATAGGCGTGCCAGTTCAAGTCTGGCCTCGGGTACCATTTTTATTAATGCTTGTTCTGTTTAACAGTTAAGCGTGAAAAATGGTTAAGAAGGCATTCATTCAGTCGATACGCTATCTATGTATATGAATTAATGCAAAGCGTAATGCTTAACTTCTAAGATAAATGAACAAAATATTTTTGCCCGAGTGGTGGAATCGGTAGACACAAGGGATTTAAAATCCCTCGCTTAATAAGCGTGCCAGTTCAAGTCTGGCCTCGGGTACCATCTCATTAAAGCCCTAGCATAAGCTAGGGCTTTTTTGTGCCTGTTAATTGTGTGATACCAAATTGAGTAAATAGTGGCTCACATTCGAGTGATGGGATCGGTGAACACAAGGGATTTAATATCCCTCGCACGCTTGTTATAAAGAGCGCGTGCCAGTTCAAGTCTGGCCCGGGTACCATTCCATTAAGGCCCTAGCATAAGCTAGGGCTTTTTTGTGCCTGTTAATTGTGTGATACCAAATTGAGTAAATAGTGGCTCACATTCG
>NZ_CANLZC010000049.1 GCF_947495455.1 uncultured Shewanella sp.
GGGATTGATAAAAGACACAGACTTGTGTGACATGTCTACTTTGCTCCCTAATGTGACATCTTTAACTTGCCTTAACAGAATTAAGGGCAATTATGAACATAAAAAATATGAAAAAGTTAAATATTGCAATTGGAGTTTTACTATTATCAGCTTGTTTTAATGAAAATAATCAATCTACTTGTACAGCTCCCTCTTATAACAGTGATGGTAGCTTTACTCAGGAAGAGCAAATACGTTGTTATACTCCATTAGATATGCAAGGTGCTTATGGCCTGAATGTCTTGTATGACATGGGACTAACGGGTTTAGGCCAAACGATTGTGCTTATTGATAGCTATGGCAGTCTAACGGCAGAAGAAGATTTAACCGTGTTTCATGAAAATTTTTTCCCTAATAAAGATATGCCTGAATTTCAGCAAATCATTTTAGGAACACCGGATTATTATGAAGATTGGGGGGGGGAAATAGCATTAGATGTGCAATGGGCACATGCTATTGCTCCTGATGCTGCTATACATTTAATCATGGCTGAACTTGGCGATGGGGAGAGTGACACCATCATTGCAGGTGCAATAGAAGCCATTACTTATGTCGCTAATAATTACCCAGCAGGCACAGTTGTTTCTATGAGTTTTGGAGACCCTGAAAGTGCTTATACTGAAGGTTATTACACCGATACTGAGCTATTGGAAATGGAAGCCGCTTTACAATTGGGCATTGAAAATGGCATTACCTTTTTTGCCTCAGCAGGTGATTATGGTAGTAGTAGTGGCGAAGATGAACCCAGCATTCTTTATCCGGCTTCAAGTGCATATGTCACAGCTGTGGGAGGAACACTCTTGCAATATGGTTGGAGTTGGTATCCAAATAGTGATAGCTATACTATTGATTATGTAAGCTATAATCCAGATTATTTTAATACTAACAACAATCCAATGCAGCGATTAGAAACGGTTTGGAATGAGGCATGGCTAGGTTTAGCAACAGGTGGCGGGATCAGTACACTGTTTGATATCCCTGATTGGCAAGCACCTGTCGCCGATAAAATTTATGCCAACTCTGGTTCTGGTCGAGGCATTCCTGATTTAGCTTGGAGCGCATCAGTCAATGGTGGAGTCTTAATTTATGATGATGGTACATGGGAAGTTGTGGGGGGAACAAGTTCTTCTTCTCCACAAACAGCCGCTTTTTTTTCGCTCATGAACCAACATTTGGCGTCAGAAGGCATGGATTATATTGGCCATTTAAATCCATGGCTGTATCAACTCAATGATGGCAATGCTTTTAATGATATTTTACCTGTTTCTCAAGGAACTGTGCTGGCTGGAGAGCAAGTAAGTAATCAACTTTTTGAATACCTTGATGACGGCAGCTTAACTTACAGCGATGTTGCTGGTTATTCTACGACCCAAGGTTGGGATTTAACCACAGGTTTTGGCTCGCCAAGAGGAAAAGCATTTCTCGATGCATTAGTTGCAGTGATGTCTGAAAATGATGATTAGCAATATGCTATAAAAAGAATCGCGATTCATTTTATGACCTCTGCTGCCTAATATCATTTTTCATGTTAATGGTTTTGATTTACTAACAGAGTGTTAAATAAGAACTGGGGTAACGGCTTGTGTTCACTTCTGATCACATTTGAGTGGTCTGATGAGTTGGTGCATAATGAATAAGGAGACAGGTTTTTTTAAGGAATAACACACAAATGCAGTTACATACTATCGCGGGTTATATACAAACAATTTATTTAGTGGAATATTCGAATAAATTGTTATTGCTCGATGGTTGTAGTCGTGCCGATATTCCATTATTAACACACTATATCAATGTCAAATTAAAGCGGCATTTGCAAGATTTAACATTGGTGGTAGTGACACATATGCACCCAGATCATGCTGGGGCGGCCCATAAATTGCGAGAGATAACAGGTTGTAAGATTGCTGCTGCAAATGTAGAGGGACAATGGTATTCGGGTCTGAAGGGTAAATTGATGCATTTAACCGACATATTACTTACCTTGTGGGTGGCAAAAAAGATGAAAAAGCCGCGGCGAAATATCTATTACTCTTCTCAATTAAATGCCGACTATTATCTTGATGATGGTGACTTACTGCCGGGTTTTGATGAGTGGCAAGCTATCCATACTCAAGGCCATACAGACAGAGATATCTCTCTTTACCATGCATCCAGTGGACGTTTATATGTGGCTGACTTGATAGTTAAAGTGAAGACTAAATTTATTCCCCCTTACCCCATTTTTCACCCGAATCGTTATCAAAATTCACTGAAAAAAGTACAAGCGCTGAATCCAAGCATTGTGGCATTGGCCCATGGTGGTGAAGTAGAGTTGACAGAAAAAGATTATCAATCTTTACTGAAACGCGCTCCGACAATCCCTATCACTCATTGGCGGTCGGTAAAAGTAAAGCTGAAGAAAGTATTGAGTCGAGCTTAACCCTTCAGTTTGATTTGGCTATATGTTGTTATACCAATTCTATTATATAAGTGATCTTTCAGCGGGAGTTCAACATGCTGTAGGCAAGGCAGATGATTGAAGCTAATAGTGATTCTATATCGAAAGCAGCTAACGTAGCATAAAGTATGTTGAAACCCGCACAAAGTGAGCTTCTCAGGCATTCCACTTCAGCGTTGCATTCATTTGAAAGGGAATCACCATTACAGCATAAATGCGCCTTGAATTGAAAAGCCTGAGAAGCTCTGAATTGATCATCTATATAATAGAATTGGTATTACTTAAGGGATTATATTTTCCTTCTTAAACCAACTCTACTTTACAATATATTTACTGTTTATTAACTCTTTGGGTTTTGTTATCCTTCTCTTTTTTAATAACTTTGTTTTGTTGTGATTGTCAGATTGCTTTTTTGTGCTGTTCTTAAATGCGAATGCTTGCGAGAAAATCATGTAACTAGAGCTTATTGTTTTTTGATTGAAGTGATAAATGATTTTACATTATTGGTTTGATGAAATGACGAAATAAGGATGTTTACATAAAACATAAGGATATTTTAATGAAGGTTAAAGTTGTGAGTTTGGCAGTATTACTCATCTTGTCTGCTTGTGGTAGTGATAATGATCAAGCGGAAAAAGAAGTGGGACAGCTGCCCGTCGTGCAAAGTGATACCGTGGATGTGATCGATGATGAAACCGTGCTCATCGATGTGTTGAGTAATGACAGTGTTAGCTCAGGTGAGCTGACGATCACAGGCATTGATATTGAGCCGCTTTATGGTTCAGCCATTGTTGAGAATAATAAAATAAGCTATACCCCTAATAAGGGCTATGCAGGATTAGATACACTAACTTACAGTGTCAATAATGGTCAAGCAATAGCAAATGTAGACATCAGTGTATTTCAAAGTTTGACTCTCTCTGGTCAAGTAATAGAAAGTACTTTGTTGAATGCAGATGTGAATGTTCAAATTGGTGACGAAACCGTAACGAGTCAAGTTGATTCTGACGGTTACTATGAACTCGATGTCAAGTTAAATAGTCTGAATGATATTCTGACTATTCGTGCTCAAGGTCACGAAAGCAACAAGCAAGAATCAATAGAGCTTATGTCCCATGTGGGTGTGATGCAAGCATTATTGGAACAAGCTGGCGATGATCGTATGATATCCAGTGATGAGTTGAGCACTCTTAAGTTATCTGTTTTATCAACAGCTAGCTATTTACATGCAATTGTGGTTAATAATAACCAAACGTTTATTGAAGGTGAAAATTTATCTACTGTACTTGAAGAGGTTTCAACAGAAGCATTAATCAATACAGCTGGGTTTATTCAATTACTTATTCAAGACAATGATTATTCCATTGAGGACAATGCAACGGTTTTGAGTCTATTGAGCCCGACCTCAGTGGATGAGCAAGACTCTGTTTCGGTTCAAGACCACATCAATGAGTATTTAAGGGTAAATGATTTACTCAATGGCGATGGCCTGCCTCTGCTCAGTTATCAAAATGATTTAGCGTTGGCTATTGATGGGATACTTGCAGATACCAATTTAGTCGGACGCTTTACAACGGAGATGCTAGAAGGGATAACATTTGCTGAAATGTATTCGACTCAATCAGGTTGGTTACCTCAAAATGCGACGAGTTATATCTTTAATAAAAGTGGAAAAGGATTGACTGCGTCTCCCTACTACCGAACCGTTGCGAATTTTGATGATATTACTTGGCAAGTTAAAGATGGAAGATTGATTGTAGAACAACCTGATTCAAGAACATATGCTTTTTTGTCTAATGGTGAGCTTAGTGAGTTGGTTGATGAATTCTCTGAAGAAACTTTGACGTCCCTTATTGCTTTTATGATAGAGCATCAGGTGTGGGCGTTAGCAGCGACGATTGAGCAAAAAGAATATATACATCTTATTTATGACACTGATGCTAGTTTCAAAGTTGTGACGCGTATTGAAAAAATAAAGCGTTATAGTTTTGTCGATGTTGACGATGAGGATCTGAGCGATATCGAAGCATTAAATGAAGCATGGTCAGGTGAACCACTAATCTATGTGATGCCAACAGAGCAAAGCTACTCAATGTTAAAATATAGGTTTATTAGTGAATGGCAAGAGAAAACGTTGGCTGATCTACAAGGGGATTGGGTATTGCCTTTAGTGTATCCAATAAAGTATCGAGGGTATACAGAAATAAATGAAGTGGTTGCTAGTGATAGAATATCGATTAGTGATGAGCAGGCACAAGGGCACTTTTCGCCTTATCGATTTACAGCATCAATTGATGACGGTATTTTAAAATTGGTTGATGGGAATATTGAGTTTATTATTTTGCCTTTTATGTCATTAGAGAAAGAATTATTTGCTCAAGTGAAAATGTATGAGTCGAATGAGCTTCAGTTTATTCATTATAGGAAACTCGCTAAGTTTGATGATAGTTATAAAACCTTTACGGATAATTTAGTGACAGAATTGCCGCAAGTGAAATTAGCGAATATTAATTCTTATTATTCCAGTGCATGGGAAAATGACAAGTTATTAGTATCAGATATCTATGGATATCAATTTAAATCTGATGGCACAGTCGATAAAGGCATTGAAGTCACTAATGAAGACTATTTTGTGGCTGAAAAGGATTGGACTTGGTCTAAGTCAAATAATCATATCGATATGGTTACAGAAGATGAGTATATGAAATATCAACGAAATTGGGAGGTGATCTCTGTTGATGAGAAAGGGCGTACCTTGATACTTGAGTATACCAAGAGAAAATATAGCAATGGTGATATTGTCGATGAAGGCTATTATTTTCAGCCCCGTATCAACATCATCACGCAAGGTGATTTAAGTCATTATGAGCAGGAGTGGCAAAACACCTTAGACAGAGGTGGATTGTAATTCTGATTAAATAACCAGTGATTTATTAAAGGCGAGAATAGCAATATTCTCGCCTTTTTTATGGGTAAGCATTTAAGTCACTAATCTACGCTTGTAGTCTTTATCTTTGTCATATTTTAAATGCTAACAGTGAGAGTGTTAAGGTTGCTCTACGTTAAAGATAAGTTCGCCTACACTTAATTTACTCTCATTTTAATGAAATGGCTGACGATGAAAGCGATCATATTTAAGCAATTTGGCGCAGCAAAAGATGTTCTTAAACTGCAAGAGGTGAATAGGCCCCTTGTACAAGCCGGTGAAGTCTTAGTGCGACTGCATACTTCTGCGGTCAATCCCTCAGATGTGAAGAAGCGAGCTGGTGCATTTCCAGCATCATTAAATAATGGTGCCATTATTCCTAACAGTGATGGCGCTGGCATTATTGAGGCTGTGGGTGAGGGGGTACCCAGTGCAAGGATTGGGGAGCGTGTTTGGATTTATCAAGCTCAGCATGGTCGGCGTTATGGCACATCGGCCGAGTTTATTCGCATTGAAAGCCGAAGAGCAGCCCATTTACCAAATGAAGCGAGCTTTGAGGTTGGGGCTTGTTTGGGGATCCCTGCCATGACGGCACATCGATGCGTGCATGCTGATGGTTTTGTAAAAAATAAAAGAATACTCATTACCGGTGGGGCGGGTAGAGTGGGTTTTTATGCTATTCAGTGGGCCAAAATGGCTGGAGCTTTTGTCATAGCCAGTGCATCAAATGATGAAGATAGCGAAACTTGTTTGAATGTTGGAGCTGATGCTGTGGTGGATCATAGAGAGCCTGAGTTTGCGAAACACATTTTACAAGCAAGTAATGGTAAACGGATTGATCGAGTGATTGATGTCGAATTTGGACAGAATCTTGAGGCTATTTTACAAGTGATTAAAACGGGGGGGGTGATTGCGACGTATTCATCGACTCAAGAGCCGAAGCCTTACTTACCCTTTTATAAGATGATGTATTTAGATTTAACGCTACGATGCATTATTGTTTATGACATGCCTGAAAAGGCAAAGAACATGGCGATTAACGCTATTGAAAGTGCATTAAAACATAACAGGCTTTGTCATCGTATTGCTGAGCGGCTTCCTCTTAAAGAAGTGGTTAAAGCTCATGAGCTTGTTGAGTCAGGAAAGATTAGAGGTAGCGTGATTTTATCAATTTGAGTTTTGGATCTATCCCCGTGATACTTTAAGCTGTAAGGATTAAAGGGCATGCAGCCGTGCGTGTATATAGGTGAGCATGAGCTCACTGATACTTTGCCCTGTGACACGTAGACCGGCATCCATACCCGCTGGGTGGCAGCTTGGTGCGGCTTCTGCTAAGTGCAGATAAGCACATGGGCAATGTTTGGCGATGTCATGGACATAATGCAGTGCATCTATTAGTGAAATGCCTGCGGCAGTTGAAGCACTACTGGGCATATTGATAATAGCATCGAGATCTAGCTCCAGTGCAATTGGGCTTTGGGTCTGATTTAAGGCTTGTTTAATGTCAAATAAGGCTTTTTCTAATGATATTTCCCTTCGCAGCCAGATCTGTTGCAGGCTATGCCAATGGCCGCCGAAGGCAGTAAGTTGTTCTAATGAGGCTTCGGTATTTTTATGTTCGTGTAATCCAAGGACATGGTAGTAATTTAGTGCCCCTTCTGCCGCGGCATAACTGAAGCCATTACCACTATGCCGACCTTCTCTAAGGCGAAAATCACTATGTGGGTCAAGATTGACAGCGGCCACTGGGGTTTGCTTCGCCGCCTTAGTTGCCATCAATAGACCATAAGCATTGTTGTGTCCGCCGCCGATGACAATTGGCTCAAGTCCAGCAGCAATAATGGGAGTCAGTACATTAATGACTCGTTCATCCAGTTGTTCGACATGCTCTCTTAATTCACTGAGATTTTGATTGAATTCAGTTTGTAGATCATTTGTGATGATCTGTCCTAGGATCAGGCATTCATGACCACTGAAGAAACGATTAGATTGCATATTAAGAAAATGGCTTATTCCACTTTCATAGGCATAGGTCGCGCCACCTCGGCCGAGATTTGCCCTTGGACCTATATCTTCTTCAATGCCAAGAATGACAAATCGAACGCCTTTATTTTTTGCTTTATTGAGGATAGCTTCAAGAGAGTGGTTAGGCTCTGGTGTGTGGGCTGTTTGACCCAGTTTGGTTTCACCTATTCTTGCACCCCCCACTTTTTGAAACAATTTAGCTAAATGCTGTTGCGTCATAAGCGTTAAATATTGTGTCATACGTGATGGCCTGAAGATGGTAAGTCAGAGATAAGGGTTGATGTGAGTATCAACCCCTTATTACAGCGTATATTACAGAGTAAAAAGAGGTATTAAATCCTTTGGGTCTGTTTAAGTCTAATCAATATCCAGTGGCTCAGGTGATAGAATAATACCTGTATTATCTGCATAAATATGATCGCCTGGTAAGAAAGTCACACCACCAAAATTGACTGGGATCTCTTGTTCTCCAATAGTATTATTGTCTGCGCCTACAGGGATAGAAGCTAAAGCTTGAATACCGATATCAAGATCTTCTAGTGCATCAACATCTCTTACTGAGCCATAAACAATAATCCCTTCCCAATGATGATCGCAGGCGATTTGGGCGATATTTGCATCGATTAATGCACGTCGAAGTGAGCCTCCGCCATCAATAAGCAGAACCTTTCCTTCACCATCATCTTGTAAGGCGTCTATAATTAACCCATTATCTTCAAAGCACTTTATAGTGCTGATGGCACCACCAAATGAGCTACATCCCCCATAATTACTAAACATAGGTTCGACAACATCAACGACATCGAGATAAGTATCACAAAGTTCTGAGGTGTTGTATTCCATAATGACACTCCTGAGAGATAAGTTTTGCACAGGTTAAAGGTGCAGTGACAATAATTTATCCCAGTATATAAGGGTTTTTTGAAAAGAAAAGTGATATCAGGAGGAAATTGATTTAAATCAGTTAATGGAATATTGCTTCGTGTCAAAATGGGCCAGTATCTCATAGCAAATAGATATGGGAAATAGACTTTTGGGGGGATGTTTAGATTAAGGAAGGGGTCGTATTTTACTTGATATAAAAAGAATAATCTTTATCAAGGGGGGGGTAAATGGAATATTCAAATGTGATCGAAATGCTCGGGTATTTAGCATCCGTCATTATTGCGGTATCTTTCATGATGAAAGATATTATCAAGTTACGTTGTTTAAATTGTACGGGCTGTCTATTATTTTCATTGTATGGTGTGTTGATTGATGCTTGGCCTGTTGCGGCAATGAATGGTTTCATTGCCTTGGTCAATCTATATCATTTGTTTAAGATATACCTGAGAAAACGTGATTCTTTAAAGTAAGGGTTTTGAATGACCCAGTAAAGCCTTCAGGGGTTTGAACAAGTTTAGAATCTTTCTGCATTCTATGATTTGGCGCGGAAAAGTGTAAGACAACCAGAAACATGGCATAAAAAGAGCCCTTATTTATGATATTTCACTGCCATATCGATAAGCGGCTCTCGACTCTTTTTCTCTTGCTTTAAGCGAGAGAGATAATCTTGCCACAAGGATGCTTGTTCGGTAGCGAGTTTGTACAAGTACTCCCAAGAGTATAGTCCGGTATCATGACCATCATTAAAAGTGATTTTCACCGCATAATTACCTAGCGCTTCTAATGCTGTTATATTGACATTTTTTTTATGGGCCACAAGAATTGGCTTGCCATGACCTTGCACTTCAGCAGAAGGAGAGTAGACGCGAAGCATTTCACAGCTAAGTGAATAAGATTCACCTGTATTAAACTGGATTTGAAGCTCACGGGATGTCTTCTTTAAGGTGAGATCGGTAACACAAGGTTTTTGGTTTTTTTGTATCATGAGTCCGTCCTGTGGGTGATTGATATGAAAACGGCACCACTGAAAATGTGATGCCGTTATATTAGCTTCAAATGCTTTGAACCTTATTAAGTAATTATTTTCTGATTAATATAATTACTTATTTTCGATCTGGAATGGCGATTATAAAATAAAGCGGCTAAGATCTTCATCCATAACCAGATCGTCTAAATGGTTTTTAACATATTCAGCATCGATAACCGCTTCGGTGCCTGATTTATCGGATGCATCGAAAGAAAGCTCTTCCATCAAACGTTCCATAACGGTATGCAAGCGTCGAGCACCAATGTTCTCGATACGTTCGTTGACTTGCCATGCTGCTTTGGCAATGTGTTCAATACCATCGTCAGTAAATTGAACTTTTACGCCTTCAGTTGCCATTAATTCAACATATTGCTCGGTTAAAGAGGCGTGAGGTTCAGTTAATATACGTTGGAAGTCTTCTGCTGACAGGGCTTCTAATTCGACTCGAATAGGAAGACGGCCTTGAAGCTCAGGGATCAGATCCGAAGGCTTAGACATTTGAAAAGCGCCTGATGCGATAAACAAAATATGATCGGTTTTTACCATACCATGTTTAGTGTTAATGGTACTGCCTTCCACAAGAGGCAGTAAATCACGTTGCACGCCTTCACGAGAAACATCTGGGCCAGAAGCATCCCCACGTTTACAAATCTTATCGATTTCATCAAGGAAAACGATACCGTGTTGTTCTACTAACTCAATGGCTTGTTCTTTGAGATCTTCTTGATTGACTAGCTTACCCGCTTCTTCTTCAATCAAGAGCTTTTGAGCTTCTTTGATCTTGAGTTTACGTCGTTTGCTGGTATTGGATCCCATGTTTTGGAACATGCTTTGCAGCTGGTTGGTCATTTCTTCCATGCCAGGGGGGGACATGATTTCGATACCCACTTGTGGCGCTGCAACGTCAATTTCAATTTCTTTATCGTCTAATTGGCCTTCTCGTAGCTTTTTACGAAAGATCTGACGAGTATTTGAGTCGTCTGCTTTCTCTGCGTCCCATTCATTGTTTGGTTTAGGGATTAAGGCATCTAAAATACGTTCTTCAGCATTTTCTTCGGCTTGTGTTTTACATTTAGCCATTTGCTCTTCACGGGTGAGCTTAATCGCAATGTCGGTTAAATCGCGAATGATTTGGTCGACTTCTTTACCTACATAACCCACTTCGGTAAATTTTGTTGCTTCTACTTTGATAAAAGGCGCTTTGGCAAGCTTGGCTAAGCGGCGAGCTATCTCTGTTTTACCGACGCCAGTAGGGCCAATCATTAAAATATTTTTGGGCGTGACTTCTTGACGTAAATCACTTTTAAGTTGCATGCGTCGCCAGCGATTACGTAGGGCGATAGCAACAGAACGTTTAGCCTTTTGTTGGCCAATGATGTGGCTGTCCAGCTCATGGACAATCTCACGTGGGGTCATTTCAGACATAATTTTTCCTCGTGCCTATAGCTGGATACTTTTGATTAGTAAGTAATTTCTTCAACAGTTTTATGTTGATTAGTAAAAACACAGATGTCACCAGCAATAGTGAGTGACTTTTCAGCAATTTCACGGGCACTTAATTCTGTATTTTCTAATAATGCAGTCGCGGCAGATTGTGCAAAGTTACCACCTGAACCAATGGCGATCAGGTCATTTTCAGTTTGCACAACATCACCATTTCCAGTGATAATCAGTGATGCTTCTGTATCGGCAACGGCTAAAATCGCTTCTAATTTGCGCAACATTTTATCGGTGCGCCAATCTTTGGCCATTTCAACTGCGGCTTTCATTAAATGGCCTTGATGCATTTCAAGTTTAGCTTCAAAACGCTCAAATAAGGTAAATGCATCAGCGGTACCGCCTGCAAAACCGGCAAGTACTTTATTATTGTATAGGCGGCGTACTTTCCTAGCGTTACCTTTCATGACGGTATTGCCTAGGGAAACTTGTCCATCACCAGCGATAACGACTTGGTTATTACGGCGAACTGATACGATAGTGGTCACAATAATTCCTCTTCTCTAGCCAGTGGCAACGGGCCGACTGGATGATGATGCATATAGATATGGGGGAGGTTATAAATAATTCAAGGGGAAATACGAAAACTTGAGAGTGGGGGGCTGAATAAATAGACTAATCACTCTCATTTTGTCGATTAAGATCCCTTTATTTCAGTTATTGTATTGGGTGTCGCTTTGTGCATGGGATTATCATATGCAGAAGGTAGGTTACTTTTTGCCCATGATGTTTACTTTGGCATTAAATCATCACAGTGAACACTTTTTTGTTATGTAAATAATGTGAAAAGGCAGTCATTTTATCAAAGTGGATGCTTTTTTTCGTTTTACAGGTGATTTATCCTGATTTTTTGCATTTATAATTGTTTTTTTTGGCAATGAAGACAAAATTAGTGGATAAAACTGTATTTTATTTGTTTGCTATATATGGAATCGATTAGTTTATTTTAACAAAAATAGCTTTTTTATAAGGCAATATGCATTTTATACGATAAAATCGTGACTCATTAGCGATTGTTAACGTCTATGCCCTTGTAGATTTTAAGAAGCGTGATAAAGTTAGCTGATTTCTTTTTTCAATGACTCCACTGAGACAGGCCGGTTACATGTTCAAGAAGCTGCGTGGCATTTTTTCTAACGATTTATCGATCGATTTGGGTACTGCTAATACATTAATTTATGTTCGTGAAGAAGGCATAGTACTAGATGAACCTTCTGTTGTGGCCATTCGCGCTGAGCGAGGCAATTCAGGGCAAAAGTCTGTTGCAGCTGTGGGGACAGAAGCCAAGCAAATGCTGGGGAGAACACCTGGCAATATACAAGCTATCCGTCCAATGAAAGATGGCGTGATTGCCGACTTTTATGTGACAGAGAAAATGCTTCAGCATTTTATTAAGCAAGTTCATAACAACAGTGTTTTTCGCCCAAGCCCAAGGGTTTTGGTTTGCGTACCTGTTGGGGCCACTCAAGTTGAGCGACGCGCTATTCGTGAATCAGCTATGGGGGCCGGCGCACGTGAAGTGTATTTAATTGAAGAGCCCATGGCGGCGGCGATTGGCGCAGGACTTCCTGTATCAGAAGCAACAGGTTCTATGGTTGTTGATATCGGTGGCGGTACGACAGAGGTCGCGATTATTTCATTAAATGGCGTTGTCTATTCATCATCTGTTCGTATCGGCGGTGATAAGTTTGATGATGCGATTATTAATTATGTTAGACGTAATTATGGTAGTTTAATTGGTGAAGCGACAGCAGAGCGGATCAAACACACCATAGGCACCGCTTACCCTGGTGATGAGGTGTTAGAAATCGAAGTGCGTGGTCGTAATCTTGCAGAAGGTGTGCCGCGAAGCTTCACGCTTAATAGCAATGAGATATTAGAGGCATTACAAGAGCCTTTATCGGGTATTGTTAGTGCGGTGATGGTGGCATTGGAGCAATCGCCTCCAGAACTTGCGTCGGATATTTCTGAGCGTGGTATGGTATTAACTGGTGGTGGCGCACTGATCCGTGATTTGGATAGGTTACTGATGCAAGAAACAGGTATCCCTGTGATGATTGCTGAAGACCCATTAACCTGCGTAGCGCGTGGAGGGGGCAAAGCCCTTGAAATGATCGATATGCATGGCGGTGATCTTTTCTCCGACGAAAATTAACGTGTTGCTTTTATTAGGCGGTTAACCCCGCCTTAGTGATCTTATGAAGCCTATTTTTGTTCGTGGCATTTCCAATCAATTTAGACTGACATTGGCAGTGATACTGTCAGTGATTTTACTTGTCGCTAACGATAGACTCGATCCTGCTCGCGATGCCCTTTCTTCCTTATTGAGCCCTTTGCAATATGTGGCCAGTTTTCCTGGTCAATTACTCGATATTTCGGCGGAGAATCTGGCCACAAGAAATATGTTGGCTAAACAGAACAAGACCTTATTAAGAAAGCAGCTGTTAATGAGCGAACGTTTACAGAGGTTCGAGTTCTTACGTCAAGAAAATGAACGCTTAAGAGCTTTATTGGGCTCTCCCGTACATATGGATGCGAAAAAAATGGTTGCAGAAGTCATGGAAGTGGCGAGCGATCCTTTTCATCAATATGTTGTGCTCAATAGAGGTAAAAAGAGCGGTGTGTTTGTGGGTCAACCCGTTGTGGATGCGCAAGGGGTGGTAGGGCAAGTCACGCAAGTCAGTGAGTTAACCAGTCGAGTATTATTATTATCCGATGTCTCTCATGCGATTCCCGTACGCTTAACCCGTAATGATGCACGCTTTGTCATTAATGGCACAGGCGTATTAGATGAGTTGGAACTGAGGTATGTATCAAAAAGCACCGATATTCGAGTCGGGGACTTATTAGTGTCATCAGGACTGGGTAAGCGATTTCCTGAAGGGTATCCAGTGGCAAGGGTCATGAGTGTCATTAAGGATGATGGAAAAAGTTATGCTACCGTGACGGCTCAACCTTTAGCGGCATTAGACCGTATTCGTTATTTATTATTGTTATGGCCAGATCCTAATGATGAAGTGGCTCTTGAGCAAAGCAATATAGATTCAAATGATTTAAATAAGGCGTTAGCAGACACGGAACCATCAAGTGACTCAGCTGCATCGGTTAAACAAGATTCTGAGGTGAACCAATGAGCTTACATTTGCCAAATGGACGTTGGGTCGTTTGGTTGAGTTTTTTAGTGGCGATGTTATTTCAAATTATGCCTTTACCAGAAGGAGTGGCTGTATGGCGACCGGATTGGTTATTGCTGGTGATGACATATTGGGCCATGGCCTTGCCACACAGATATAACATTTTAACTGCATGGGTGCTGGGGTTGCTGTTGGATATTCTGCTGGGGGCGACACTTGGGCTCCGCTCACTGGGAATGTCAATAGTGATCTATGGCGTGGTATTACATTTTCAGCGATTACGTAATTTTCCGATATGGCAACAGTCATTATTTGTAGCTGCCGAAGTCGCGGTTTATCAACTTGTTGTGTTTTGGCTACAATTTGTGGTGGATGGCGCTAAATTTGAATTGAGTTTGCTTTTTCCTGCCGTATCAAGCTTATTTCTATGGGTATGGGTTTTTTGGATTTTGCGTCGTATGAGACGTAAGTATAAGGTTAGATAATGAAAGCGTTAGTGTTAGCTTCTGCGTCACCTAGGCGAAAACAGTTACTGACTCAGCTCCTTTTTAGTGAGCCTGATGTTTCGTTTTCAGTTCTGCCCACAGATATTGATGAAACGCCCAAGCCAGAAGAAGCACCAGATGCATTGGTGTTACGTTTAGCCTGTGAAAAAGCCCATGCAGCTTGGTTACTTGCTCGCTCTGAATCTCGTTTTCCCGAGGCGTCTTATGTACATTTTCTGGGCTCAGATACTCTGGTGGTATTGAACAATGTGGCTTTAGGTAAGCCTATCGATGAAGATGATGCTAAAAAGATGCTTCAAGCGCTATCCAATCATGAGCATGAGGTGTTTACGGCCATTGCGATCACCGATGGCATAAAAACCATCACACGTTTAGTGAAAACAAGAGTCAATTTTTGTGCCTTATCGACATGGGATATCGAATCTTATATTGCCACGGGTGAACCTATGGACAAAGCAGGGGCTTATGGCATTCAAGGTATGGGGGGGAATTTTGTCTCCAGTATTGACGGAAGTTATTCTGCTGTTGTTGGTTTACCTTTAGTTGAAACCCGTGATTTGCTTAAAGAAATCCAATTAATGAGATGATATTGAGGGAACATTTATCATATTCAATCATCTAATTAAAGTCTAAGAAGTGAATACTGAGTGGTCAATAGAGGCACTTTTCAGTATTTAACTTTATCATTTTGTTTTTGTGTTATTACATTGTTTAGTGCCAGAAGAGCGCTAATTCAGTACCTGAATGACTTGGGTATATAAAAGAATGACTTAAGTGAGTGTTGAAATGGGCCGTATCATAAGTAAGCCAGTACATGGAAAGATAGGATCCGAATTGCTGATAAATGTGACTCCTACAGAAGCTCGAGTGGCATTAGTTGAATATGGTATCTTACAAGAAGTCCATATCGAGCGGCGTATGAAACGAGGACTTGTCGGCAATATTTACAAAGGCAAAGTGAGCCGAGTATTACCGGGAATGCAGGCGGCGTTTGTGGATATTGGGTTGGATAAGGCTGCTTTTCTGCATGCCTCAGATATCGTTCCTCATACAGAATGTGTGGCGGATACCGATAAAGATCATTTTGCAGTGCAAGATATTCGCCAATTAGTGAGGCCTGGCCAAGCCGTTATTGTTCAAGTGATTAAAGATCCGATTGGCACTAAAGGTGCGCGATTAACAACGGATATCACTCTGCCCTCTCGTTATTTAGTTTTTATGCCCGGAGCTTGCCATGTTGGCGTTTCTCAACGAATAGAATCAGCGAAAGTCCGTGCTAGATTAAAGGGCCTCACTGAGCCTTTTGTCGATGAAAACGGTGGTTTCATTATTCGTACCGCGGCGGAAAATGCAGGTGAAACTGAGCTAGTACAAGATGCTGCTTTTTTAAGGCGGGTTTGGGCTAAAGTCAGTGAGCGACGTAAACGCCCTGGCGTTTCTTTACTTTATCAAGATCTTGCTTTACCTGTGCGGATCGTGCGCGATTTTGTTGGAACAGCGTTGGATAGGGTACAAGTGGACTCTAGCCAAACCTTTGCTGAATTGCAAAATTTCACTCAAGAATTTATGCCTGAAATTGCCGATAAATTAGAAAATTATTCGGGCACAGTGCCTATTTTTGATCTTTATGATGTGGAAAATGAAATTCAGCGCGCTTTAGGTCGAAAAGTTGAACTTAAATCCGGTGGATATTTGATCATAGATCAAACAGAAGCCATGACAACGATTGATATTAATACGGGTGCTTTTGTTGGGCACCGCAACCTTGAAGAAACCATTTTTAATACTAATCTAGAAGCGACTCAGGTCATAGCTCGTCAATTAAGGCTACGTAATCTGGGAGGGATTATTATTATCGATTTTATTGATATGCAGAATAAAGCGCATAAAAATCGAGTATTAACTAGCTTAGAGCAAGCACTATCCTTAGATAGGGTTAAGACCAGTATTAGTGGTTTTTCGGGTTTAGGTTTAGTGGAGATGACGCGAAAACGAACCCGTGAAAGTTTAGAGCATGTGCTTTGTGGTGAATGTCCTTCGTGTTTTGGTACCGGAAGTTTAAAAACTGTAGAAACCGTTTCTTATGAAATATTTAGAGAGATTATTCGCTTAAATCGAACTTATGATGCTGATGAATTTTTAGTGTATTGTGCTCCGGCTGTTTATAACACCTTAAAAGAGGACGAAAGTCATTTTTTGGCCGAATTAGAAATATATGTTGGAAAAAGAGTTAAACTACAAAGTGAACCTTTATATGCTCAAAATAAATTTGATGTGGTGATAATGTAGTGTTTCCTTTCTCTGCTCCGTTAAAAGTGCTGCGTTTTTGCTGGCTTTCATTAGCAGCGCTTTTGGTTTTATTTGCGCTTCTGGTGAGTTTAATTCGAGGATTATTGCCCGAGTTAGATCAAGTTAGAGCTGAGCTAGTCGATTATGTCGAACAGACCTATCAAGTGAAAGTGGAGGTTGGGCAGCTTCATTCTCGGTGGCGGGCGTTTGGGCCGGCATTGACTGTGACTGATCTTGTGTTACCTAAACAAAAAAATCTTCCTTTAACCTTTTCGGTTGCTCAGGCGCATATCAAGCTTGATTTTTGGCAGAGTTTGTTAAATTTAAGCCCACAAATTGAAACCGTTATTTTTGATGGTATTGATGTGACATTGGATCTTGATGCACTAAAGGGGAATGCTCAAGACGCTGCCGATACCACTTGGCTTTATGGGTTATTATTGGAGCAACTTGAGCGTTTTACTGTCAGAGATGCAAGCCTGACACTTGAAAGTCATTCTCATAAGTATAACCCTATATATATTAAAGATTTGGCATGGGTAAATCGAGATAAAAAACATTTGGGAAAAGGCCTTGTTTATCTTGATGATAATGGTTCCGTGGCCGAAAGTTTGTCATTAAATGTGGCCTTAGAAGGGAATGGTTATCGACCTGATAGTTTGGTTGGACAGTTGTATCTTGCTACAAATAGTCTTGATGTTGGTCATTGGGCGTCAAGGCAGCCAGCGAGATTTAATCCTCAGCAAAGAATGCACCTTAAAGGGGCGGTTAACCTTGAGGCTTGGGTGGGGATTGCGCATCGAAACATTCAGTCCGCTGAAGTGAATTTTAAACCAAGTTGGCTCACTTGGTATTTAAATAAAGAAGAGCAAGATTTTACGATTGAAAAAGGCCAAATAGCTTGGCAAAGAACCCCAGAAGGCTGGACATTAACCAGTAGCGATTTAGCGTTTTCAAGTAATAATCAAGCTTGGCCTATGTTGAAGCTGGGTGCTAAAGAAGTTCAAGGCAATACCTATGCTTATTTAAATCAAATTGATATTGGGCTGTTACAACCTCTGTTGCCTTTATTGCCTCAGTTAAATAAAGACACATTGGATACATGGCAATTGATGGCACCAGAAGGCAAGTTGAAAGATTTACGCTTGTATCAACAAGAAGACAGCTCGCCGCAAATAAGCTTGAATGCCACAGGACTTGCTTGGCAAGGGGCTGGGAATATTCCAAGTTCAACCCCCCTTGATTTGACGTTAATATCAAAAAATAAACAAGTGTATTTTTCACTGCCTTCACAAGATTATTCTCTAAATTTTAAGAGTAATTTCACAGCGCCCTTAACGTTTAAGGGAAATGAGATTATTGGCAAATTTGATTGGAATACCATGAGCCTTATTCTTCCTGATGTGTCATTGAAAAATGATGATCTGTCCTTGAAAGCTGTCGCTAAAATGGCGTTTCAAGATCAAGTGACGCTGGGACTGCTGGCAAATGTCTCTGTTAATAATATTCGAAATGCCAATCACTATTTTCCAATAGAGGCGATGGGTCATGATGTCGTTGATTATTTAAAAGGTGCGCTAAAAGGCGGAAAAGCTGAAAATGGTGTGGTGATCTGGCAAGGGGCATTGAACGATTATCCTTACAATGATCATAGTGGTATGTTTCAAGCAGGCTTTAATTTAAAGCAGGGGACTTATCTATTTCAGTCAGATTGGCCCGCAATAACAGATCTCTCTTTATATGCTTTATTTGAAAATGCAGCCATGGATCTGTGGGTAAAACAAGGTGACTTATTAGGTGTTCCCGCTAAGGGAACCCATGTTTCGATTGATAATTTAATGGATAAACCTGTGTTAGGGATTCAGTCGACCTTATCGACACAGGCAAAAGCCGCTGAACAAGTGATCAATCAATCTCCTTTGTCTAATACTGTGGGTGAAACGCTTAAAGTACTTAATGTTGAGGGTAAGATTACTGGTGCATTAGATTTATCAATCCCATTATATGGTAAAGATAATGAAATCATTAAAGGGACGGTCAATTTTAAGAATAATCCTGTGTATGTTTCAGAGCCGGGCATTCAATTATCCGATGTGACAGGAGAGATCCAATTTAAAAATGAGGTGGTTACAGGCAAAAATATTTCTGCCACTTTGTATAATCAGCCAGTGAGTTTTGATTTTTATACGGGAAATCAGCATAAGAAGTACGCGGTGAATGTCGATTTTAACGGGCATTGGCAGCTTGGTACATTATCGTCAGAATTGAATAACCCATTGAGCGATTATTATCGTGGAACCTTAGATTGGACTGGCGGGTTATTACTGGCTTTTGATGACGTGGGATACAGTTTACAAGGGCATCTTTATTCAGATTTAGTCGGAACAGAACTATTACTACCGGGACAATTTCATAAAGAGAAGCAACAGAAAAGAGCATTATCGGCTGAAATTATTGGTGATGATAAACAACTTTCTCTTGGTGTTAAAGTGGGTAAGCAATCTGAGTTTTGGGGAGCGTTTGACTTTGATCCAAAAGGAGAGGCCTCTTTGGCTTCCTATGATTTATTGTTAGGGCGCTTATTTCAACCCGGTGATACGCTGCAGCGGAACAAGGGGCATTTACAGTTAGCGCTGGATAAAGCGAATTTTATCCAGTGGGATCCCATCATTAAGAAATTTATTGGTGATGATCAAAATGAAGAGAAGGATTCAGATAAGCAAAAGAAAGAGGCTAACTTATCATTAAAAAGGCCCTTATTTCCAAAACTTAATTTAATTACTGGCAATATTGCTCGTTTAGATTTTCTTGGGCATGAAGTGGACAATGTTCAGTTTACGTCATTTGCGGTTGAAAATGCTTGGCGTTTAAAGGCCACTTCTGATCAATTTACAGGTTATGTGGACTTTTATCCCAATTGGCGCGAGCAAGGGTTGAAAATTGCAGCGCAAACTTTGTACCTGCAAAATTTGACTAAAGATACGGATCCCAATATCAAGTCAGATGTTCAGCATGCGTCTTTAAAGAAGGCGGCAGACTCAAGTGTTTCAGCGAGTCTTGATGAGGTTGAAAAGGTGGATCCCTTTACTCTACCGCCTTTAGCCATTAATGCTGCCGATTTTCGAGTGGGAGGGAAACAATTAGGTCAACTCGTGTTGCAGGCAACGCCAATAGAAAATGCCTATCAAATTCAAACATTGTCCTTATCCACGCCAGATATTCAATTAGAAGGTCACGGTGCTTGGTATTATAAAGATCAAAATAAAACGCGGCTTAAATTAACGCTCACAGCGAAGAAGTTTGATGCGGTATCAAACGTATTAGGCATAGATCCTGGATTGAAAGATGCGCCTTTATCTATGGAGGCAACCTTGGCTTGGATAGGCGCACCCTATGCGTTTAGTCTTGATACATTAAGCGGGAAAATTAACTTTAAGTTAGGTAAGGGCCATTTAACAGAGGTCAGTGATAAAGGGGCCAGAATTTTATCGCTTTTTAGTTTAGATTCTATTTTACGTAAGTTGACGTTAGATTTTTCGGATGTGTTTGGAAAAGGACTTTATTTTGATTCTTTTAAAGGCACCTTGAATATTGATAATGGCGTGGCGAAAACCACCAATACTGAAATGAAAGCAATTGCAGGTGATATGAAAGTCAGAGGTTATACGAACTTATTGAATGAAAATATTAATTATGACATTAAGTTTATGCCAAAGTTAGCTTCTAGCGTACCAACGGTTGTCTTGTTAACGACGGGGGGCTGGACCTTTGGCTTGGGGGCATTTGTGCTGACAAAAGTGCTAGAGCCTGTCATTGAAGTGATCTCTGAATTGCGCTTTAGAGTGACAGGCACCATGTCTAAGCCTAAATTGACAGAATTACCGCGTAAAAGTAAAGAGATCCAAATTCCTAAATCTGTGTTATCAGACTCTAAAGCGGCGCAAGATAAAGCCAGTAAAGATAAAGCCACAGTGACTGAACCTGCAAAGGAGCCTGTGACTGAATCAAAAACACCGACACAGGTTAATGAATAAAAATCTAGCGCATTCGTTTCTAAGCGTATCTCGAGTATAATGGAAAGTCAGCGATTATTAAGGGTGAAGCGTCATGCAAATAAACTTATTACAATGCCAAAGTGGCGCGAATGTTCAAGCCAATCTGGATTTTATTCGCTCTCAACTTGCGCTGCTTCCTCGCATTGCCAGTGAGCCTCAACTGGTTGTTCTTCCTGAAGCTTGTTTGTTATTTGGTGGCCTTGAGAGTGAACAAAAAAAGATCGCGAAAGCAGCAGATGAGAGCCCTTTAGTTGCGGCATTAGCAAACATGGCAAAACAATATCAGGTTTATTTAATTGCTGGCACGATCCCTATTTTGGCTCATGATGGTCGAATGTATAGCCGCAGTTATTTGTTTAATGATAGGGGGCAAGCATTAGGGAATTATGACAAGTTACACTTATTTGATGTTGAAGTCAGTGATGGCACGAAAACTTATCGAGAAAGTGATACTTTTTTCCCCGGTAATAAAATCAGTGTCGTTGAAACACCTTTTGGAAAAATAGGTTTAGCGATATGTTATGATTTACGCTTTCCAGAGCTTTTTAGAGCGATGCGCTTGGCCGGTGCGGAACTGATTGCACTGCCTTCTGCTTTTACTAAAGTGACTGGAGAAGCTCATTGGCAAACGTTAGTGCAAGCTAGAGCGATTGAAACTCAATGTTTTATGTTGGCAGCAAATCAATGGGGAGCTTGTGATGGTGGGCGTGAAACATGGGGACAAAGTATGATAGTGGATCCCTGGGGACGTATTCTTGCTCAAAAAGAGGCCGATTGCGGCTGGGTACAAGCCACGTTAGATAAATCACAACTTAATGATATTCGTCAAAAAATACCTGTAGCGGCACATAACCGTTTTGTTGAACCTCAATTGATTGAATAATTCTGAAATTACCTTACCAAGCCAAATGAATAAGGCTTAAAGAGAGAAATGAATGCCATTTTTAACACAAGTTGGACAAAGTTTATTGCAAGATGGATTATCCATTGATGATTTGCAACATTACCTTAAGAAGATACATCAGCATAAGGTAGACTTTTCTGATCTGTATTTTCAAGGCGCACGTAACGAATCTTGGGTGTTAGAAGATGGCATCGTTAAAGAGGGGAGCTTTCATATCGAAAGAGGTGTGGGCATTCGGGCTATTACCGGGGAAAAAACGGGTTTTGCTTATGCCGATGAAATTACACCTGCAGCATTAACCGCTTCAGTTAATGCCGCAAGAGGCATTGCATTGGCAGGTGAGCAGGCACAAGTGAAGGCATGGCAACGACAAAGTGCGACCGTACAATATACCAGCGACGATCCTATTGCTGGTATGGAAGAAGCGAAAAAAATTAATTTATTAAAGCAAGCCGATGCTTATGTTCGTAGTTTAGATGAGCGCATCAGCCAAGTGGTTGTGAGTTTATCAGGTGTGTATGAAGAGATTTTAGTGGCCGCAAGTGATGGTACTCTTGCGGGAGATATTCGTCCTTTAGTGCGATTTAATGTTAGTGTGATTATAGAAGAGAATGGAAAGCGCGAACGAGGCAGTGCTGGCGGCGGTGGTCGACATGCCTATGATGTATTAATGCAAGAAGACGATACAGGACTGCCATACTGTTTTCATTTTGCTAAAGAAGCGGTACGTCAGGCACAGGTAAGTTTGCGTGCCATCGATGCGCCAGCAGGGGAAATGGCCGTGGTATTGGGGGCGGGTTGGCCTGGAGTCTTGCTACATGAAGCTGTTGGCCATGGTTTAGAAGGTGACTTTAATCGTAAAGGTAGCAGTGCGTTTAGCGGTAAAGTGGGTCAACAAGTTGCCTCATCCCTTGTGACTGTTGTGGATGATGGCACTATTGCCAATCGCCGTGGCTCCTTAAGTATTGATGATGAAGGTGTACCCACTCAAAAAACAGTGTTAATCGAAGACGGTATTTTAAAAGGTTACATGCAGGATAAATTGAATGCGGGCCTGATGGGAGAGGTATCGACGGGAAATGGTCGCCGAGAGTCTTATGCACATTTGCCTATGCCACGCATGACAAATACTTATATGGAAGCTGGAAACTCAGATCCTCAAGCCATTATTCAATCGGTTGAAAAAGGCATTTATGCACCTAACTTTGGTGGTGGGCAAGTGGATATTACGTCAGGGAAATTTGTGTTTTCAGCTTCAGAAGCTTATTTAATTGAGAAGGGTGAAATTACTCAGCCCATCAAAGGGGCGACTCTGATTGGTAATGGGCCAGAAGCTATGGGGCAAATTTCTATGGTAGGTAATGATCTTGCGTTAGATAAAGGTGTGGGAGTGTGTGGTAAAGATGGACAAAGTGTCCCTGTGGGAGTTGGGCAACCAACCTTAAAATTAGATTCTTTAACCGTCGGTGGTACAGCTTAGTATTACTTTCATCCCCATGATGTTTCAAGTTGAAGTCATGGGGATAAGTATTGCTTCATAACCATCATTTCTTTGTCTATGATTTTCACTTTTATTCTGTTTTAAATTTTTACCTTTCCTTATCGCTATATCATTGAAGTGATAGTTCAGCTCTTCTAGCAGATATCCCTTTTTTAACTTTTATTATATTTAAAATTATTAAAATTAACCTAGTTTCAACAATAAGGCAGGATAAACTCTCAGATCATAGCTAAGCTATTTGGAAAGTCATAAAAATACAAATAGAGTGTTTTTTATGGCTTGACTTCACGGGGAGTTTCTCTAGTATGTGGACATATAGACGTCCAAACGTCCATTTAGAACTTGAGGGAATTATTTATGGCTTTTCATCATGCACAACATGCAACTTCATTAAACCAAAGCTTATCTGAGCTAAATGGTGATATTAATGTTTCTTTTGAATTCTTCCCTCCTTCGACGCCTGAAATGGAAACCATTCTTTGGAACTCTATTAGAAGGCTAGCGCCTTTAAATCCTAAATTTGTATCTGTTACCTATGGCGCGAATTCAGGTGTTCGTGATCGTACCCATAGTGTGATTGAGCGTATTCAGAAAGAAACTCAACTTGTGGCTGCGCCTCATTTAACCTTAGTGGATGCCAGTGATGAAGAGCTTATTGAATTGGCTAAACATTACTGGAATTCAGGAATTCGTGACATTGTGGCTTTGCGCGGTGATTTGCCTGACGGCAGTCCTAAACCGACGCGTTTTGCTAATGATTTAGTTCGTTTATTACGCTCTGTGGCTGATTTTGATATTTCTGTGGCGGCCTATCCTGAAGGGCATCCAGATGCAGCGAATGCACAAGCGGATTTAATTCATCTAAAACGTAAAATTGATGCAGGTGCAAATAGAGCTATTACTCAGTTCTTCTTTGATGTGGAGTCGTATCTTCGTTTTCGTGATCGCTGCGTCACCGCGGGTATTGATGTTGAGATTGTGCCAGGTATTTTACCTGTGACGAATTTTAAGCAGTTGAAGCGTTTTGCAGGCATGACCAATGTGGGGATCCCTAATTGGCTGCATCAACAATTTGAAGGGCTTGATGATGATCCTGGGACTCGCCAGTTAGTGGGTGCCAATGTGGCGATTGATATGGTGAAGGTATTAGCACGTGAAGGAGTAAAAGATTTCCATTTTTATACCTTAAATCGCGCTGAATTAACCTATGCTATTTGCCATACACTTGGAGTGAGACCGAATAAAGCATAATAGTACTATTCACTAAGAGCATGAAAATAATCATGCTTTCAAGCTGTGACTCAAGTTTGAACATACATAACTCCTATGGGTAAAGATGTTATTCAAAAGTAACGTCTATAGGAGGAGAGATGAATCCCATATAGTATTGAATATTAAGAGACTTAAAATAACTTAATTGTTCTTTATTTTGAATGCCTGTTGCGATGACTTCAATATTAAGTTCTGCGGCAATATTGACTAATGCTCGTCTGAGTTCAATATTATGCTGACTGTCATCATTGACAGTGAATGATTGATCTAATTTAACATATTGAGGTCGTAACTTTTGTAAGTAAGACATTGAGCCGAATTGACGACCAAAGTGATCAATACCAAATTGGGCATCATTGTTTTGAATGATTTGACATAATGCTTGGCATGTGTCGAAATTATTGTATACAGCGGCTTCAGGAATATCAAAAATGGCTTTTTGTCCCCATTTGGCATTTTTAAGAAAAGTATTAAGCCAGTGATGAAAGTCAATGTCGTTCAGGCTTTGATGGGTCAGATTAATAACAATAGGTTCTTCATTGAGCGTTAAGACTTGTTTGTCTAGTAAGGTGCCAAGTAAGCATTTATCGAGTACAGAGCCTAAAGATAATTGCTCAATATAGGGCATGAACTGTCCAGCAGGAATGAGAGTATTGTTAATTGAAAGTTGACAGAAAAGCTCTTTATGATGAATATCATGGGTTTTCATCTCATGTATCGGCTGCAACCTAAATTTAAAACGCTTATTATCGATAGCTGCAATTAGGTTTTCTCGCCATTGAACCTGAGTGTAAAGTGTCTGTTGATGAGATTCATACCAATAGAAAATTTTATTATGCTTGATGGCACTTTGAAGAGCATTATCGGCCTGAGCAAGGATATCTGAAACACCGACTTGCCCGCTTCTTTCGGCAATACCTATGGCAAGTTTTTCATTTGCGGTAAAACCCGCTTTAGAAATTTCTTGGTTGATTGTTCTAATGAGTGTTTGCAAATATTTATTGACTAAATCACGTTCTAGATCTGTGACGAGAAAGGCAAATTCATAAGCCGCGATACGTGCTATCACACAAGGAGTAAGCGTATTTAATTGTTGTTGCATTTCTTTCGCTAATAGGCGGATCGTTTGATCGCGAACTTGATAACCATGCTGACTATGCACATCCCCTAACCAGTCCATTTTAGCCATTAATAAAGTACCGCTACTGGATTCACTTAACCAGCTATTCAAACGGCTGACTAAATATTGTCTATTTGGAAGGTTGGAAATATCATCAATTAAATTTGTTCTTCTCAGGGTTGATATTTCGTTATCTAGAGAGGTAAACACTTTTTTAAGTTGTACAGACATTGAATTAAAGGCTTCAACGACTTCTTTTAACTCTGTTGTTTTAGGTAATTCAATTTGAGGGTCAAATTGTCTTTTAGCAATATTTTTTGCGTATATCGACAAGTTATTTAAGGGCTTTAATAACCAACTCAAACTGACTCTTGCAATAATAAGAGCAAGTATGAAGAGAATAAAAATGGTCACGAATAAATTTGACATGGTTTGCCAAAGCTTGTTATATCCAATGCCTGGATGAGCAACAATTTCGAGTTCTGCCAGTTGGGTCCAACCGGATGTGATTGTGGTTTCTTGTGTAATAGAGGGGAACAAGTTAAGTTTAACAAACCAGTTAGGTACATCTCTAATTTCTAATGGGTTGCGCCATATCTCTTGCTCTCCTTCAACCAGCCAAATTAACGTGATTTGTTGGTAGTATCCCCCTTCAAATAAGGTGCTAATTAAGGCTTTGACTTGTTCTGTATTTCCAGCTTCTAATTCAGGGACTAACATTAATCCTAGTGAAGTGCTGGTGTTATTGAGATCAGATCGCATTTGCTGGGTTAAAAATGACTTAGTTTCGTAAAACTGAAAATAACTGATACAGAGTATAAGGATTAGAAATAAAATAAATAATAATGAATAGATTTGTCGAAAGAGTGTCATAACGGCTCCAATATTAGGATCGGAATATTAAGTTGTTCTACACCTAAACGATTTTGTAACTCATTCCATAATGTTAATTGATTGGAAGAGCCTGCGAGTACGCCTTGTACTTTCTCTTGATTTAACCATAATTGTCTACCGTTAAAGCTGTATACTGGAATAAGATCGGGCCGTTGAGTTGCAGCTTTAATATCTAAGTCCAAATTATCCAGTACTAATGGGGTTGATGATGCCGTTTCATAATAAGATAAAACCATATGGTTTTGATTTAATTTAGGGGCTTTGACTATAGTCAGCCTAAGTTTATCTTCAGATACACCTAAATAGAGCAAAGTAAAGTATTTGGCAATAGAGAAGTCTTCGCAGTCACCTGCACCGACTCCAATGAACTCCAATGGTTTTGCCCAATAATTAGTATGGCCCCATAATTTAATATCGGTAATATAAGTATATTGATTGAAAAATTGATTGACTTTGATGATTTTACCTAGCTCATCCAATCCTCTGGCTTGGTCAATTAACCTAAACCAAGATTTGACACGCAGCTTGGCTTTGAGCCCATAATGGGCTTCTAATGCTTGAGTGATTTTAGGGACATCAAGTTGCTTGACTTTTGTATAAGCTTGTAGACTATATAAAAGGAAAAGCAACATGATGATAGTGGCCCTGATTATATTCATATCATGCTATTAGGGTAAAGGTTCATTGTGCTTTCTTATCGACACTGTATATATGCCAATCCATATCAGTGACTTTATGCTTGCTACTGATATCCACAATCACTCTTCTATTGACTGCGGCTTTGGGATTATCAGGATCAATTGGGTGATCGTAACCATAACCTATAGCTGTTAATCTATTAGGGTCAATATCATATTTGCTTGATAATAAATCACTGACGGCAGACGCTCTCTTTTTAGATAAAGCGAGGTTATGTTCGTAGGAGCCTGTTTGACTTGTATAACCTTCAACTGTAGCTTTGGCTGTGGGATAGGTTTGCATCAGCTTAGCCACAGCTTCCACTTCAGAATAAAAAGCAGGTGGAATGACTGCAGAGTCATTGGCAAATTGAATCTTAACTTCTTTTCTTAGGTGGACTGGCTGAATAACTGGGCAACCATAATTGTCGACCTTTGCACCTAAGGGGGTATCCTTACAACGATCTCGCTCTTCGATAACCCCATCCGCATCATGGTCATCAAGATCATAGACTTGACGGGTTGGAGTATCCATAGTGTCAATAGTGGAGCACGCTGTAAGCATACAGATTGTTAACAAAAGAGTTAATTTTTTCATTAGTAACTTCCTTGTAGGTATTGGTTATCGCTAAACCAGACTTCAGGGCGAGTGATACGTAATGAGCTGAGTAATTGACCTGTGGCATTTAATAGGCGATATTGTGAAATAATCTCGTCATATTTAGCAGTTAAATAATCTTTTCGTGCTTCAAATAGTTCATTTTCGGTATCGAGTAAATCTAATAAGGTACGTTGACCTAAGCTAAATTGTTGTTGATAAGCCTCCTGAGTCTCTTTGGCTGCGATGACATGTTCTTTGATAAACATTTTTTGCGGAGTAAGCAACTCATAAGCATTCCATGCAAGGTTTAAACTTTCAACGATTTGACGTTCTGCTCTTTGTCTGACTTCTTTTGATTCACTTAAGTTATAAGCGGCAGCTTTTTCAGTGGCAAGATCTTTGCCGCCAGCAAATAAATTATATTTTACTCTTATCATGCCAACGAGTTCATTATAATAACCTTGCACACCATTGACGTCCCCGTTAACACCATCTAAGTTATTATCCCAGCTTCCGTCAAGTTCCAGAGTGAATTTTGGGTAATAACCTGATTGTGCAGATTCTTTTGCTGATTCTGCAGCTTGAATATCTTTTGCAGCAGATTTTAAAATAGGGTGACGTTCTTGTGCGATTTCGATACCATTGATGAGATCGCTTGGTAATAAATCTGCATCAGGTATAGGGACGATTAGATTTTCAGGTGGCAGGTTAATAATACTGATGTATTCAGATTTTGCATCGTAAAAATTGTTCATTGCCGAAACGACATTGGCATTGGCTCTTGCGAGTCGTCCAGTAATTTGGGATAAATCGGCTGTTGATGCGAGTCCAGAATTCGTTCTTTGTTTTATTTGATCGTAAATTTTTTGATGCGTAGTGAGGTTTTTTTCTGCTAATGTCAGTACTTGTTCCGATTGGATGTACTGAATGTAGACTTTTGCTGTGTCTAATGCCATATCTTCTGCGGCAGCAAATAATGCCCATTGTTCTGCACTGGCTTCAAAGCGACTTCTGTCAACATCGCTGGTGGTAAAAAAACCATCAAAGATAATTTGTTGAAGACTGATGTCAAATTCACCACGATTAAGATCGAGATAATCATTAGGATATGCAGCTGGGTCGTCAGAGTGTAAATTACGTGTTGCAGGACTATCTGTTCTTTCAAAGCCGAAGCCACCAGTGACATCGAGTGTGGGCATAAACCCTGATTCCGCTTGTTTTACTTGTTCTTGTCGAGCCTTAAATTGATTAAAGACAATTCTAATTTCAGGGTGACTTTCCAACGTGTAAGCCACAGCTTGTTCTAATGTTTGGCTATATGATACTGATGTAAATAAACTGCCTATAGCCAAAGCCATAAGACTTGGGCTGAATATTATTCTTGACAGGCTTTTCATAGGGCTCCCTCTCATGTTTATTTTTCGCTTTGCGAAACGATATTGTTATTACAGTACTATTTACACCTTAGTTACATCTTAGCGTTCTCTTAAGGCTGTATCTTTTGCTCTAAGTATTGGATTAAGTATGTACTCCAAAATGGATCTTTGCCCAGTAATTACATCGACAGTTGTTAACATTCCGGGAATGATAGGCATGACAGTGCCGTCATCTTTTTTAAGGCTGGATTGCTTGGTTTTGACTATGGCTAAATAAAAGCTATTACCTTCTTCATCTTGAGTCGTATCTGCACTAATATGTTCAACTGTGCCTTCTAAACCGCCATATCGAGTAAAATCATAGGCCGTGACTTTGACGATGGCGGGTAAACCAGGATGTAAGAATGCAATATCTTTGGGCAATATTTTCGTTTCAATCAACAGCTGGTCATCAGTGGGAACAATTTCAATAATATCTTCCCCAGGTTTTACGACTCCACCTAAGGTATTAATATTGACTTTTTTAATGGTGCCATTAACGGGAGAGATAATTTCTGCTTTACTGACTTTATCTTGAGTGCCCACTTGTGCTTCATTGATACGAAGTAAACTTGATTGTAAGTCATTGAGTTCTGCACGAGTATCCGCAATAAAATTATAAGCATGTTCTCTGCGAGTTAAAATAGCCTCATCGAGAATCGCTTTCACTTTAGGACGCAGTCCCCTCATTGTCGATAACTCTCCTTGAATGTCATTAACGGTTCGCTGTAATTTGAGCAACTCGACCTCAGGAACAATGCCTTTTTGGGCTAATGGTTTGGTTAAATCTAACTCTCGACTAATGAGTTGAAAGCTTTTTGTTAAGGTTCTTATTTTTGATGCCAGCTCTTGCACTTCTTGTTGGCGTTGCTGGATTTTTCGAGTTTCAATTTCTAAATGGTTACTTAAGTTATCGAGTCTATTTTGATATTCTTGGCGTTGGCTTTCTACCATATTGGCATGAGTTTTAATCATGGTTTCAGGGAAAACTAAAGGCTCAGGAGTGATTTTAATTTGTTCTCGCCAATCGGTTGCGAGACTGGCGATATCAATGCTATTTAATTCAGACTCTAATCGTATGATATTGGCTTGTAGGCTGGATACTTCTTGTTCTTGTTGGGCGAGATCAGAGCGGAATCGAGTCGCATCTATGCGAGCAAGCGCTTGCCCTTTTTTTACCATCATGCCTTCTTTGACATTCATTTCAAGTAAGATGCCTCCATCTAAGCTTTGAATGAGCTGTATTTGAGAAGACGGAATGACTTTACCTGAGCCTGTCGTGACTTGATCGATATTAGAAAAGTATGCCCAAATAAAAAAACAAATAAATAATGTACTTAACGCCCAAATAATCAGTTTATGGCTGAAGGGGGCTTCAGTCATCATAGCGCCATAAACATCATCGACCATGTCTAAATCATTAGCGTGTATTTGCTTACTCATGATGTGCTCCCAATAAAGGAGGTATTTGAAAGAATGAGCCTTGAACACAGCAAGTGTTGAGGAGGCAAAAATAGTTTGGCGTACGTGATATTATTTTTCATGTGATGCTTCTGCGTTAAGGGTACCGGCATTGAGTTTTTTCAGTACTTCTTTTTTTGCACCATCGGCAATAATGCGACCATTATCGAGAATAACAATACGGTCGACTAATTTAAGCAGATGCATTTTATGCGTGATTAAAATCAAGGTACGATCTTTGGAAACATGTTCCATTGCATTGACAAATTGTTTTTCAGCTCGCGCATCTAAACTGGCAGTAGGCTCATCCATTAATAATACGGGTGGATCATTTAAAGTGGCTCTGGCTAACGCAATAATTTGTCTTTGCCCTCTAGATAAGGCGAGCCCACCTTCACCCACTTGTTGATCTAAGCCTTCAGACTCAAGGTCGGTAAATAAGCTGACCCCCGATAGTTGAACAGCTCTAATAAGTTGGTGTTCGGTAACTTGACGTGTTCCAAACAGAATATTGTCTCTAATGGAGCCATGAAATAAGGTGACATCTTGGGGTAAATAACCGAAATTACGTCTAAGATCGCTAGGGTGTATTTGAGCTGAATCTAGACCATCGTAGCGTAAGCTACCTTGAGTGGGTTTATAAAGTCCAATTAATAATTTTGCGAGGGTACTTTTACCTGAGCCATTACGACCAATTATCGCAACTCGTTCGCCAGGGTTTATCTTTAACGATAAAGAGTGAAGGCTTGGCTTTTCACATTCAGGGTAATTGAAACTGATATGATTAGCATCGATTTGCCCCATAATGCGCTGTCGGCTGACCAGATGCCCTTTATTTTCAAACTCATCCTCTTGGGTCATGATTTCATTGACTTGTCGCATTGCATTGGCTGTATGGTTGCCGCGGGTCATGAGTCCTGCAAGTTGCGCCATAGGGGATATTGCGCGGCTCGATAACATGACCGCCGCTATAATCCCTCCCATGGAAATGGCATTATCGGCAACGCGATAGACACCTAAAATGACGACACAAATAACGGTAAATTGGACGATGAAAGTGGCCACATTGGTGACTGAAGTGGTTATTTTTTTTGTTTTTAATTGCCAGTTGGCTGTGTGGCCTATCATTTGTTGCCAGCTTTTTTGTACTATACCTTCTGCGCCGCTGGATTTAATGGACTCAAGAGAGGAGAGTGATTCAATGAGATGACCATGCTTGAGGCTGAGAAATTTATTACTCTCTTCTATTGCTGCTTTTAATCTAGATTGTATGAGCAAGGTATAGACAATAATGATGATACTTCCTATAAGGGGAATAAACGCAAGATCGCCGGCAACAATATAAATAACAATTAAAAAGAAGATGGCAAAAGGCAAATCAACTAGGGCTGTCATGGTTGCAGAAGTTAAAAAGTCACGAATACTATCAAATTCACTGACTTGTTTTGCCATGGCGCCCACGCTAGGAGAGCGTTTTTCCAGTGGAATGCCAATGGCTTTAGCAAAAATTTGTGAAGATACAATAATATCAGTTTTTTTCCCCGCAATATCAATCAAGTAGCTTCTTAATTGTCTCATAATGAAATCAAATAAATAGGCTATGCCTGCGCCAATGGCTAATACCCAAAGAGACTCAAAGGCGAGGTTAGGGACCACTTTATCATAGACATTCATGACAAAAAGCGGGGACACTAGTGCGAAAATGTTCACTAGTACCGATGCAATAAGGGCATCTCGATAAATGGGCGCTGAGTCTTTTAATGTTTGAATTAACCAATGGCTGCGGGTTTCATGTAGGTGCAAATTAAAGCTTTTATCACCTCGATATTCTTGTTTTATTAAAAACACATAACCCACATACAAGGTTTCCAGCTCTTCAATACTCATGGCCTCTTGACCACCGGTTTCAGAAAGCTGAATGGTTGCTTTATCTTGTTCGTGATCGATTTCTCTGAGTAGACAGGCTTTGTGATCTTTAAGGAGTAAAACACAAGGGATTAAAATGGGGGGAATTTGATTCAGCCCTTTACGTGCAAGTTTTGCTGATAGTCCCGCTCGAGCGGCTGCTTGAGGAAATAATTCAGGAGTTAATACACTGCCGGAAAGGGGTAAGCCTGCTGTCATCGAATCGCTGGAACAAGGTGAGCCAAAATATTCCGTCATCAGTACTAAGCTGTCGAGCAAAGGATCTTGTGTCACCCGTTGAGAAGCTGAAATGGTCCATTGTTTGCTTTGTTTTTCCTGCTCATTTGGTGTTGTCGTCGCATCTGGCACAGAATGACTTTCCTTGATAACCTTTCAGAGTGAAAAGTATTGGTCAAAATAGGCCAGTTTGCCAGTTACTGAAATAATTTTAAAAATAGGGATAACCAAAAACAAGCTGGGAGATCAAGTGATAATCTGTTGAATATAAGAAAGCGCCTATCATTCAATAAGCGCTTGTTGCATTGTGTTTCTAACAAGAGGTCAAGAAATGGAGCACAAGTTAGAAACGCATTCCCTACATTAAAGGGGGGTTATTCTCATCGATTGGCGCCTCACTTGCAGGAGCTGCAAGTTGGCTTGCCGCCGTATCAAGAATCAAAGCGCCATCGCCACTCATAAAATCATTAACAGCGATACTGTCTAAAAAGACACCATCCAGTATAATTTCTTGGCTAAAACTATTGTCATGCTGGGCATCGACTTCAATGTGTGTGCCATCATCTTCTACAGAAATACGAATTTGATCATCAAGGTTTTGTTCCGGCTGAAGCAAATGACTAATGTCAATGGTGTCTTCTGATGTAAAGTCGGTAATGTGATCGATACTGACAGTGGCTTCTAGGAAAGCAAAGGTATTGGCGCCTTCGCCGCCGGTCAAGATATCATTCCCCGTTCCACCAGTCAGCAAATCGTCTCCGCCGCCACTGAGTAATATATCATCCCCGCCTTCGCCTGATAGGCTATCATTGCCAGCTAACCCTTCAATGACATCGTTACCATCCCAACCTTTAAGGTCATCAGTATTTTCTGTACCAATGATATGCTGGTTGTCATTGCTTTCAAGGGCATCGGTAAGGCTTTGTATTTCATCCTCTTTATTATTGATGTCATTAAGCTTATTAGATATTTCAGTTGAAAATTCATCTTCTTGCGAATCATATAGGCTCTGTGCCTCACTTTCGGCCAGTTCAGTTTGATTAATAATACTTTGGTCAGCCGCTATGTTCTCATTGAGTACCAATATAGCGGTGTTAATGTTAGCAATGTCGAGTAAGGTTAAATCAGGATCGTTTTCTAACGCATCATTGTAGTCATAAAGTTCGTCTTCGTTGATCTGCTTTCTGGCTTCAGCGTCATCAATAATGAGATCATTTTGGGCTTTTTCTGCATTCCTTGCAGAGGTAAGTGAACTGAGTTCTGCTTCAAGTTGATCTATTTCTTCATTTAAGCTGTTGACTTGCATTGTGAGTGTATTGATGTCATCAAGACGCTGTTGCTCCTCTTGCTCGGCTTGGGTTTCAATATTTTGATTTAATTCCTCTAGCCCTCCATCTATTAAAAGGTCGGCACTATCGGTGCTAGTTTCAGAAATCGCACCATTAACGACATTGGCTGCCGTGACGCTAAGACTCACAGTAGTGCTTAATGCAATGATTTCAGACCAACTAATAACACTTTTTCCTTGTCCAACATCGGCTATATACTCAAACCCATCGACAGCATTACCTGCCGCATCGGTAACCTGTAACGTAGTACCGTCTAAGCTGGCAATTACTTGCGTGACGGTATCATTGTTATCAATACTGATACTCATATAGCTGTCTGCTTGGGTTAAGATGTCAGCTGACACCCAGACATTGACTTGTTCATTATTGAGTTCAAGTGGTGCAGAGAGCATACCATCATCATCACTGTCTGTTATAATGAAAACTTCGGGTGCCTCAGGGGGAGTAACATCAGTATTGCCCGTCTCTGTAATTCGTGATATTACATTGTCTGTTAAATCAATGGGACTAGTATAGTCGTCTGTCGAGAAATCAAATTCAAAGTCGATAGGCTCTGATCCAAATGTTTGAGTTAATGTTAAGCTAGCGTCGTCAATGATGGCTATAGGGTCTTGATTAATCGTAATGTCTCTTATAAGGATATCGAAATTAAGCTCATCAAAATCAGAGCTGGTATTTTTCTCTGTGGAAACTGTCAATGAGGAAATGTTTTGGGTAGTTGTTATGTTGAAAGTATCAGAGATGAGCTCATTACTATTGTAATAATTTGTGGTTGTAGAGTTATCATCATGGGTCGCAGTAATGACAATAGCATACTCTCCGTTATCACCAAAGTAACCCTGTAAGTGATCAACGGTAACAGAAACAGAGTTTGTGATGATATCAGTCAAAGTAACGTTGAGCGTATCAGCTCTGTCCATGCCACCGTCGTCTGCGCTACCTAACCCTGCGACATCAGTTATAATACCGTAATCGAGCTCAGGACCGTCATACACCTTAAGGACTTCGCCTGATTCTAAACTAACATCGATTGTTCCGCCAGAATCAAGTGTAGTGGTTATTGACGTTGGATTATTAGCGTCATTGGCTGTTCCCCAGTCTGCCAGTGACGCCGTGCCATCAAACTCTACGGTATTGTCATCGGTATCTACTGAGCCAATGGTGACTTCGCCTTCCTGTGCGGCATCGATTGCGTCAGCTTCTGTGATAAATTGAATTTGTGTAGTTTCAGTAATGATGTAGGTGTCATTGAGGTCCAGTGTTACCCAGTTTTGGCCATCATCTGAGACTACTATCGAGCCATACTCAAAGGTGTCATTGACTGTAATTTCCGGTGTAGAGCTTTCTACTACGGTGACTGTTGCCGTACCCTGACCACCTTGACTGTCTTCTATTGTGTAAGTGAAGAATGCGTCACCACTAAAGCTATCAGCAGTGACTAAGACTCCTCCATCGCCCATCATAACCGTTAATGGAGAATCTGCAGCGGTTTGCACCGCAGTAATATTGATTGAATGATCGTCAAGATCGTAGTCATTATCCAGTAACTCTGCAAATGAAATAAACAGTGTCGCATCAGGGACTACCTCAAAACCTTCTATCCTAGGTGTTTCTATTAATGAATTGATTTTGTTAGTTATATCGACGGGGGTGTTGGCGTCTTGCGCTGTTAAGGTGACAAGAGTGAGAATAGGTTGTTCATCGCCATCTGGCTGGATCAGAGTTAAGTCGATTTCATCATATAATACTTTGGATGCAACTATATTTGTGATCACGAAATTGGCATTTGACTCAGTATTGACTGTTCCAAGTACAAATTTATCGACAAAGTCTTCTGGATCATTTGTTTCGAAGATAAAACTAAATGATACACTTGAACTATCTTGTTTGTTGTATTCTTGTCTAACGACCTCTCCACTTCTTAAATATGCATCAATATAAACACTATTACTAACAAAAAAGGGGCCTGCTCCATCCCCATTGACCTCTATATAATTTGCATCTAAATGGTCGAAGTATATAGTCAGAGTATCAGTACCTTCAAACCCTTGCCCGGTTTGGTCAACGGCGCCTAGCCCCACACCTGTATTATCATCGTCGTCATTGTTATAAACGGTAAGAGTGTCATCATCGTTTTGTCCTTCATTAAGTACAGCGATGATACTGCTTTCATTATCTACGTGATAAGTCACAGTCCTTCCATCATCAGAAAGCCCCCCCCACTCATCTATTGATGGATTAGGTTCGCCATCGGTATTACCAACAAAGATTTCGGTTGTGAGGTCTATGATGGTTGCTTCATCAAGAAGAATATGAAATTGCGTGGTGTCATCGATGTCAACGGGAGTATTGATGTCAACAGTGGTCCATAGAATGCCATCTTGAGAGATTTGTAAATCGCCATATGTTAATTCTTCGTTCAGTACGATTGAAGCATTGGGCTCTAAGTCTCTGGTATCATCCCCTGCAACAGGTTGTTGGTTCACCTCATAGAAGATGGTATCGCCATCAGTAGACGAGTTGTCTGCCTCATCGGTGATGGTGACAGACAGGCGTGCTGCATGACCTTCATCGTCTGTGGCGTTTTCTAAATCATAGCGCGGTATAGCAAATTGGATCAGGCCATCATTGTCTATGGTGCCTAAATAGATTTTAGTTTCAAAGTCATTATTTTCATTTAAGATTAATCGTGCTTCGTAGTTGTACCCAGTGGGGAGGGGGAAATCAATCCCTGTTGCGTTACCTGTGACGATATAGTGTTCGTCATTATCTGCGGGAGTATCTTGCTGCACACCGTCTATCGTGTTTAACGAGACGTTAAAATCAGGGGCTTGTGTATCGACAATGACTTGTTCGACTGCTGAGGTGGATTGGATTATGCCGTTAGGATCGGCAACATTGATTGATGCTGTGACAGTAAATTCATCATCATGTAAAAAGACATCAATATTTCTACTGACAAGCCCTGGATGACTATAAAGGTTGTCAATTATGAAATTACCGTTTGCATCTAAGGTGACGTCGTAATTTAGCGTAAAAGACTCAAAATCGATTAAATAGTAGGTAATTTGAATGTCAACTGATTCACCTTCAATATCAAAGTCGGCGGAGACTTGCCCTGTAATACTGATGGGATTGCTCGGTTCGATATTGACAGAGGCTTCTTCTCGATTGATATAACCGTCACCAGCAATGGGCTCTAGTGTTATCTCTGGTGCGTCGAACAGTGGCATCACATCGATGGTGACAGTGGCAGTATCATTGGCGCCGTCATTGTCTGACGCTGTATAAGTGAAGGTGTCAGTGCCAGAAAAACCGGCGGCAGGAGTGTAAGTTATTTCACCTGTGATAGGGTCTAACTGAACAGTACCGCCGTTTTCGCTTGTTGGGCTAACAGCAGTAATAGTCAGTGGGTCAGGAACATCATCTCCATCTGAGTCATTATACAGTAATTTACTGTTGGGGATGTTAATGCTGCTATCTTCTAAGACTCTGATCTCAGCAATAATAGGTGCAGGCACATCGCCAAAAGCTGGATCTGTGATATCAATGAGTGTGTTGTCTGTGGTTTCAGTTAACGGAATGAGAATGGACTCGTGATGTAGCGTTAAATCCGGTTGTGTCACTGTGATATCGGTTTCGACGATAATCGCTTGTGAGATTGTCATGGCTTGCACGACATAGCGACCATCAGCACCTTTAATATTATTGCTTGTTAGCTCAAAAGAGTGGAAAGGAATAACGCTGCTAAATGTGTAGGTAGCTGTGGTTTCTCCAGTGTTTCTGTAGCCCTCAAAACGGTCTATTTCCACGCCATACATGTCATAGCCAATGATGACGATTTCAGTTGCGTCGGAACTGTCTTGATCAAACCATTCACCTAAACCTGACAGCATGATATCGACATGATTGACGGAAATAGGCACGAGACCCGTGTCTTCAATGGTAATAAGTAATGATTCGCCTTCTTCTAATCCATTACCTGTTTGACCGCCTATGCCAGTACCGACAGCGTCATTACCATTGTATTCAGTAATATTACCGTCATTGATAATTGAGCTAGTGATGGTTATATCGCCTTGATGATAGACCACGGTGCTGGGATCATTTTGAACTACGCTCCCCCAATCGTCAATTTTAGCAGCAGCATTGGGATCGGGGTTGCCTAAGGTGATGTCTTGAACGAGAGAGTTAAAGGTATTGGGATCGGGAATAAAGATAAGTTCGCCATCCACTGGGTAAGTTTCATTGGCTATGACGAGTTCATCTGGTATACCGTCTTTTCTGATATAATAATCACCAAATTCAGACTCTTGATTGAGTTGAAAAACAGCGTCTGGCTGCATGATTTGGGTATCATCTACCGCATTGACATCCAGATTTATGGTGTAGTTGAGAGAGGTGGTCGCGGTGGGGGAGATGTTACCGGCTATATCTTGTGTGTCATAGCGTGCATCGATTTGTAAGTCGGAATCATCTCTTAGTTCTTGACCAGGAATGTCAAAGCTCCAGTTAGCGGTATAACTGCCTGCCACATAGCCAGGTTCTCCTATTAATATGGGGGAGAAGTTGGGGTAGAATGTGTCCCCATTAATGTTAACGCTGATGGCGTCGTAATCATTAAAGGGCTCATCTTTGGTGATAATACCGGATATTGTGACATCAAATGTTTCATCAGGCCCATACACTTCATCAATTTCATGAATACTGATACTGGTGGCAGGTGCCGCGGTATCCACAAGGTAGTTTTCTTGATCGAAAACTGTACGGCGATTACCAGCCTCATCTGTTGAAGTAAATTCAGCCGTAATGGTATGATCGATGTCTAAAGTTAATAATTCTCCTGAAATGTCGTGTTCAAAATATCCTTCAGCATCAACAGGTGTGTGATATTCAAATACATCATCAGCGGTTTGAATAATGAGAGTGACGAGTTCTCCAGTATTAAATTCTCCTGCCACGAAACCTGAGATTAAAATGGGCATGGCTTCAACATTAGCTTCATCAGCGTTGATGATATCATCAGAAGTGATTTCTGTATTTAAGGTGATAGAGAGCGGTGCTGGTGGAGTGATGTCAATAATAAACTCATGGCTGCTTGATGCGTCATTGCTGTTTGATGGGTCGGTAACGTTGCCAGCTAAATCTGTGGCTGTAATAGTGGCTGTGATGCCATGGCTGGTATTTCTGTCATCGATTGCATTACCAGTGTCATCTATTGATTCAAGCAGGTCAATAGGAATGTTAAAGGTGTGAGTTGCCTCACCAACTTGGTCGATGGGTAGTGTGGCTATGATCTGAGACTCACCATTAATTGTGGCATGTAGGCTAAGCTCGGCTTGCGCTAAGGTATTACTGTCAACACCATAGGTGACTTCAATGGGAACGAGTAGAACATTATCGTTATCTATATCGCTGGCATTGAGTCGATCGTCCTCTGAAATGCTAACAATATCGACAGCCACTGCGGGGGGGGTGGTATCAACGCCAAAATAACTTTCACTGGATGCACTGTTTGAGTTCCTCGCATCATCGGTGGCACTAATCATAACGCTTAGTGTATGGCTATCATTGCTATTGATGTTGCCATTTTCATTGAGCTCAACCTGACTTAACAGTTCTCCGCTGACATGAAAAGTGTAGTTAAAGGAGCCATCGTCGTTCAATGTAAGATCATCCAGTGTGATGGGATCGCCAATGTTAGTGAGCTCGCCGCCAATAAGGGCATGTAGGCTGATTTCAGCATCGGCTAGGGTATTACTGTGGATGTAGCCAGAGACCTCCACGGGCACTAAGTTTTCGTCCTCAGCTTCGTCTTGATTAATCCAGTTGTCAGCAGTAATCGTGGTAATCTGTGCAGAGACTTCAGGTGGAATAATATCTACTTCATAGTAATGCTGTTTGAGATCTGAGCCTAGATTACCCGCCTCATCAAGGGTTTGGATACTGACTGTGACAAGGTGTGGCATCGCATTGATGAGATCTGCATTAACGACTTCGAGTTCATAAAAGTATTCATTGGTATCAGAATCGAAATGGATTGGCGCTGTTAAGGGGGGATTATCTGCAATGACAATAGTGACTGTATCAGTGGCATTAAACTCGCCGCGAACTGTGCCGCTAATATAGAGGGGTTCTCGATTATCGAATTCATTGATCAGGTTATCTGGAGTAATAGGATCAATGGTAACATGTACTATTGGTGGTACTGTATCGACTTGGTACATGGCAGTCTTCGTGACTGTGGTCGTGTTTTGTGCGGTATCGGTCACAGTGAGGGAGGCGGTGACAGTATACTC